>QNCD01000054.1 GCA_003644385.1 Candidatus Omnitrophota bacterium | reverse complement strand
TTTTGGCTCAAGGGCTTAAAAAATTTGCCCTCTAATCTTTCGTTACAGCCACGATCTCTGGTTGAGCCATATAAAACCATTACCTCTTTGAAGCGAATTTACACAAAATCCAGTATACTACCTATTTAAGATGCCTAGTTGACGATGGTTTATAAGTAGAGTATAATTAAAAAATGTTGCTAGGGGTTCACGTATCCAGCGAAGGCAAGATTTACCAGGCATTAGATCGCGCTAAGCTTTTAGGCTGCAACACCATGCAGATATTTTCACGCAACCCTCAACGCTGGCGCGATAATTACTTAGATCCTAAGGATATAGAAGAGTTTAATCGCAGGCAGAAAAATTCCGGGATTAAGCCTTTCTTTATCCATATACCTTATTTGATAAACCTCGCTTCACCGAACCCGAAATTATATGCTGCTTCCATTGAGGCTTATATTGAGGATATTTTGGAAGCACATACCTTAAAAGCAGACTATATAGTTACACATATGGGCAGCCATAGAGAGACAACAGAGGAAGCGGGTATTAAAAGATTAATTGATGCCTTGAATACAATTATCGATAAGACAAAAAAAACCAGGGTAGGCATACTGCTTGAAAATACTGCCGGTTCCGGCTCCTGGTTAGGTTATAAATTCAGTCATCATAAAGAAATTATTGCCGGCATAAAACACAAGGAAAAAATCGGCCTTTGCCTTGATACCGCCCATGCTTATTTGGCCGGTTATGATATTGCAACCGAAAAAGGTTTAAAAATTCTTTTAGACGAAATAGAAGAGCTCGTAGGTATTGGCCTGATAAAGTTAATTCATTTAAATGATGCAAAGAATAAATTAGGCTCCCACCATGACCGGCACGACAATATCGGCCAGGGCAAGATCGGGCCGCAGGGCCTGGGAAGAGTTATCAACCATCCCCGCTTGAGGGATTTGCCTTTTATTTTAGAGACACCCAAGGACAGCCCGCAGGCAGATATAATTAACCTGGCAACAGTAAGAAAGCTAAGGCGGAATTAAAAGGGGGAATAATGGGCTACAAAATATTATTTGTAGATGATGACAAGGAAATTGCAGAGAGCATTAAAGATAAATTAACAAAAGAGGGTTATGATGTTATCTTGGCCTATGACGGCCAAGAGGCATTGAGTAAAGTAAAAGAGGCAGATCCGGATATTATCTTATTAGACCTTATGCTGCCGAATCTAAACGGTTTTGAGGTACTTAAAGAAATAAGGGAGAAACATAATGACAGGTGGCGCCCGGTGATTATTATCAGCGCCAAAAATGAATTCGATTCGGTAAAACAATGTTATAATCTGCAGGCAGACCATTATTTAGTCAAACCCTGCAAGATGGAAGATATTTTACAGGGAATTAAGATTATGATTTCCCTTATGCCGGTGAGGAAGCAATAGTAATAATGGAATACGATTTTAAAAAAATCGAAGAAAAGTGGCAAAAGGCCTGGGTCGAGAAGCAGGTATTTAATGTTTCCGCAACTTCAGGGAAAAAGAAATTTTATCTATTGGAAATGTTTCCTTACCCTTCGGGCAAAATCCATATGGGCCATGTACGTAACTATACCATCGGCGACGCTTTCACCCGCTATAAATGGATGCAGGGGTTTAACGTCCTGCATCCGATGGGATTCGACGCTTTCGGCCAGCCTGCAGAAAATGCAGCAATAAAAAATAAAACCAAGCCGGATATCTGGACATATAAATGCATTGACTGGATGAGGCAGGAACTTAAGAAAATGGGTTTTTCCTATGATTGGGACAGGGAAGTTTCTACCTGCAACAGCGATTATTATAAATGGAATCAATGGATTTTCCTGAAAATGTTTGAACAGGGGCTTGCTTATAAGAAAAAATCTTCTGTTAACTGGTGTGAAAGCTGCGAGACTACGTTGGCCAATGAAGAGGTCGTTGACGGCGGGTGCTGGAGGTGTAAAAAGAAAGTAGGGCAGAAGGATTTAGAACAGTGGTTTTTAAAGATCACCGATTATAAAGAACGCCTTTTTGAGGATTTGCGCCAGCTTAAAGACTGGCCGGACCGGGTTATTGCCATGCAGTCAAACTGGATAGGAAAAAGCGAGGGCGTGGAAATATATTTTCGCTTGGAGGGAAGCGATGAGATAATCCCGGTTTTTACAACCCGCCAGGATACGATTTTTGGTGCGACCTATATAGTCTTAGCTCCCCAACACCCGCTGGTAAAAAAGATTATTTCAGGAAAGCCGCAAGAAAAAGAAGCCCTGCGTTTTATTAATAAAGCGCTTAAGGAAAGTAAGGTTGTGCGCTCGGCGGAAGATGTTAAAAAAGAGGGAGTTTTTACCGGTTCTTATTGTATAAATCCGGTAAATAATGAAAAAATTCCTGTTTGGATTGCCGATTATGTGCTGATGGAGTATGGCACAGGTGCAATTATGGCAGTGCCTACCCATGACCAGCGTGATTTTCTTTTTGCCAAAGAGCATAATTTGCCGATGAGAATAGTAATAAGGCCTCCAAGAAACCAAGACACAAAGTCACCTGAAATATTGACTGAGGCCTATGAGGGCGATGGGATTCAGGTGAATTCCGGACAATTTGACGGTTTGCCTAATCAGGAGGCTAAGAAAAAAATTGCTCAATGGATGCAGGATACCGGCATTGGGCAAATTAAAACCCACTGGAGACTGCGCGATTGGCTTATTTCGCGCCAGCGTTTCTGGGGAACGCCTATTCCCATAATATATTGCGAAAAATGCGGGATTGTACCTGTTCCTTACGAAGACTTGCCGGTAAAATTACCCGAAGAAGCTCCTTTTACCGGAAGAGGGGGTAGTCCTTTAAGCAAAGTAGAAGAGTTTCTAAAGGTGAGTTGCCCCAAGTGCGGCTCTGGCGCTACCAGAGAAACCGATACCATGGCTACCTTCTTTGATTCTTCGTGGTATTTTTTAAGATTCTGCTCTCCGCGCTTTGATCAGGCCCCTTTTGATAAAGAAGAAGTAAAATACTGGATGCCGGTAGACCAATATATCGGGGGAATTGAACATGCAATTTTACACCTGCTTTATTCCCGTTTCTTTACCAAATTTTTTAAAGATTTAGGATTAATCGATTTTGATGAGCCTTTCAGCCATTTACTTACTCAGGGAATGGTTTTAAAAGATGGCGAGGTCATGTCTAAGTCGCGGGGGAATATCGTTGACCCGGATTCTATTATTAAAAAATACGGCGCAGATACTCTAAGGCTTTATATATTATTTGCCGCTCCTCCTGAGGTAGAGATGGAATGGGCTGAGAGCGGCATTGATGGGGCTTTCAGGTTTCTTAAACGCACCTGGCGGCTCCTCGAGTATTCATCTAAACTGAACAAAGCACCTAACCAAAGCCCGGCCTTAGAAAAAAAGATGCATCGAACAATCAAGGAAGTAACCGAAGACCTGGAGAGCTTTAAGTTTAATACCGCGATCTCCCGCATCATGGAGCTGGTTAATGAGATTTACCAGAATCGGGATTCTGATATAGAAAAAGCAGTAAAGACAACGGTATTATTAGTTGCACCTTTTATGCCTCATCTTGCCGAAGAAATGTGGCAGCGCCTGGGTAATACAGATTTTTTAATCCGCGTCGGATGGCCCAAATACGATGAAAAATTACTGAAAGAAGATACAGTTACTATAGTAATCCAGATAAACGGAAAATTGCGTTCAAAAATTGAAGTGCCTGCGGGTATAGAAGAAGAAAGGCTTAAGGAGTTAGTGCTGGCTCAAGAGAAAATAAGGCAGTGGATTAGAGGCAGTCCGGTCAAAAATTTTATTGTTATTCCCCGCAAATTAATCAATATAGTAGTTTGATTATTGTCAGGCTGCTTAGCAAACTTCCCTCCGAAATTCTTAACAAATTAATGTTAGAAATAGCCGCCTCATTCGTCTATTAGATTAGGCTTAGGGTTGTGCCTTAAATAGCGACTAATCAATAAGAGAGGGGGGGCGATGTTTGACCTTACTTATCAGGAAAAAAAAGCGATTATTTTTTTAATCAGCCTTATTTTACTGAGCTTAGGAAGCAGCTTTGCATTAAAAGTTAATTCTCCGGTAAAAAAATTCTTCGAGGAGAGCCGGGATATAAACAAAAAAGATATAAACAAAGCTAGTATGCAGGATCTTACGATGATAAATGGCATAGGTTGCAAATTAGCTGAGAAGATCATTGAATACCGTAGTAAATACGGCCCTTTTAAGGACCTTGAGGATTTGAAAAATGTTAAAGGCATTGGTGATTTTAAATTCAATAAAATTAAAGATTTTTTAAAAATCCGATAATGAAGAATATTCTCGCAGGCTTTACCTTAGCCTTCATCTTGGGAATTTTTTCTGCAAGCAGAATAAATTTATGCTTTTGGCCAGTTTATATTCTCGCCTTTATTTTATTAATAACAGGATGCGTTTGCATAAAAAAAGAAAAATTATTTTGTATTTTGTTATTTCCTCTTTTTTTATTATCGGGAATTTTATCATGGAAAAACCTTTTCACTTTACAAAATAACCATGTCTTAAGGTTCATTTCCGCTAAGGCAGAAGAGATATATGTCCAAGGGAGCGTCGCTAGTTACCCGAGAACAAAAAACAATGCTAGGAATTTTATGTTGGCAGTGCATAAAATTCAATTAGAAGATTATTGGCAGGAAGCAAGCGGCGAAATACTGGTAAGCCTTAAAGATTCTAAAAAGGAAGTTTTTTACGGAGATTTGCTTATTTTGAAAGGAAAAATCCGCGCCCCTTTTCGCCCTTATAATATTTCCCGATATCGCGGTTACGGTAATGAATATCGAAAGTCCCATGCGCTTTTAAACGTCAGTGAATATGTCGAGAAAATAAAAAACTCTCAGTTCAATCTATTTATATATTATATTTTTAAATTCAGAAAACGCCTAGAAAACATCATAAATAAAAATCTCTCCCCTATTTCTGCCTCTGTTTTAAATGCGGTTATACTGGGTTTGCGCGGCGGGATACCGGAAAGAATAAGGGAGGTTTTTCTTAATACAGGAACAGTACATATTATTGCTATTTCCGGTTTACATCTTGGCATAGCTGCTTTTATCATTTTAATTCTTTTAAAATTAGCAGGTATCCACAGAAGGCTAAGATATATCATCACAATTGCCATTTTATTTATCTATAGTATTTTGACCGGGATGAATGTACCTGTTGTCCGCGCCATGATTATGGCTTCTATTCTATTGTTTGCCGGGGTAATCAGGCGCCAGGCGAATATTTATAATTCTCTTTCCGTGGCAGCACTTACAATTTTATTTATAAACCCAACTCAGATGTTTGATTTAGGATTTCAACTTTCTTTTTTAAGCGTAGTCGCAATTGTTGGATTATCTCCTAAAATAAATACTCTATTTTCGCGATATTTTAAAAAATCAGTATTCGCAGGGCTTTTTCTTAAGCTTTTTTCAGTTTCATTATCGGTATGGTTAGTGCTTTCGCCTTTAATTATTTTTTACTTCCGGGTCCTTTCTCTCATTGCTATAATCGCAAATGTTATCATCTGTCCTTTTATGGCCTGGTTGATTTCCGCTTCTTTCATTTTTCTTATAGCAGGCTTGATTTATCTGCCGCTGGCGGATTTTTTTGCTTGCATGCTTGAAATAAGCATTTCGTTTCTATTAAAATTCTTATATCTTTTATATTCTTTGCCAGGTAGCTATTTCCACCTTCCCCGACTTAATTAATCCCTACTTATAAAAAACAGCAAAGGAGTGAATATTGACAAAGTTGATTATCTGTGATAGATTTAACCTATTATGAAACTTCTAATTTCAGCCTTATTTTTTACCGTTTCCATACTACTTTCAGCCGCTGCGGGTTATTCTTTCTGGATCTGGTCCCCCAAGAGCCAAAAGCTGGTAGACCCTAAGAGGCAACCTCAGCCTAATCCGCAAGAACAACTCGATTCCGCTAAAAAACTCTTTGAGGCTAAAGAATATGACCAGGCGCGCAGAGAGTTTAACCGGCTTCTTAAAGTTTATCCCCGTTCAGCAGAGGCAGCGGATGCGCAGTATTACCTGGGATTGATAGAGGAGGCAGCAGATAATTTATACGAGGCGTATCTTGCTTATCAGAAGGTTATAGATAAATATCCTTTCTCAGAGATGATACCGGATATAATAGAACGCGAATACAAAATTGCCGAGATATTTATGTCCGGGCAGAAACGTAAAGTCTTAGGGGTATTGCCTGTTGAGAATCCGGCTATTGAGATTTTTTCTAAGGTAATAGAAAATTCTACTTACGGCCCCTTAGCCCCTGCTGCTCAATATAAGTTAGGCTTGATGCTAAAGAGCCTTGCCAGATATTACGAAGCAGAAGAGGCTTTCAACAAGGTGATTACTAATTATCCTGGCAGCGAATGGGTGGCAGCGGCAAAATATCAGATTGCCACTTGCCGCGCCGCTGTATCAAGAGGGCCGGAATACGACCAGGGCGCAGCTAAAGAGGCAAAAGAAAAGTTCCAGGAGTTTATTAAGGATCATCCCGATGCTGCCTTATCTAAAGAGGCGCAAAAAAATATCGATGAGTTGAAAGCCAAGGAAGCGGAAGCTAAATTTAATATCGGCCGTTTTTACGAAAAGCAAGGAGAATATGAGGCCGCAAAGATATATTATAATGACGTAATTAAAAATTATCCTAAAAGTTCCTGGGCAGTCAGGTCGCTAGAGAGGATAAAGATAATGGAGAACAGAAAATGAAAATTAAAAAAATAGTTTTCTCAGTGATCACTGGTTATTGGTTGTTATTCGCCACCATGGGTTGCGGTTATACCACGCGTTCGATGATTTCCGATAAATTCAGGACCATTTATGTGCAGCCTTTTATAAACAAAATAGATATCACTCAGGAGACAGATGTCGGCAGTAAATACAAAATTTATAAACCAATGCTGGAAACAGATGTTACCAAGGCGGTTATCAACAAATATCTTTTTGACGGCAATCTCAGGCCGGTCAAAGAAGCTGACGCTGACCTGATTTTAAAAGGAGAAATTGTTGAATTTAGGCGCGACCCCATAAGATATACCGACAGCGATGAGGTAGAGGAATACCGCATTAATTTGATTGTTAATATTAAGCTTTGGGATAATAAAGAAAATAAGCTGATTTGGGAGGAAAACGGCTTTACCGGAGATTACACCTACTTTACTTACAATACAACCATGCAGAATGTCACCAAAAAAACCGATGACCAGGCTGTTCCCGAGGCCATAGCTGACCTTGCCCGCAGGATTATCGAACGGACAGTTGAACAATGGTAATAAAAGAAAAATCGGTTTATCTTTTTGTCGGAGAAGATACCTTTGCTAAGGCCAGACAACTTGCGAAACTCAAAAAAGATTTTCTCTCACCCGAAACCCAGGATTTTAATTTAGATATTCTCTATGCCAAGGAATTGGACCTTTTTAGTCTGCAGGAAAAGCTTCTTTCACTGCCTTTAAAATCAAAAAAAAGAATTATTGTGGTAAAAGATATAAACAGGCTTAGGCAGAACATCAAAGATTTTCTAATCAATTACGTAAAGTCTCCTGCAGCCGGTATAATTTTAGTTTTAGATGCTGAAACCTTCCCTAGAAAAGACGAATTTTTAAAAAAAGTTTCCAAGCACGCTAACCTCTATCGTTTCCGGGAGCCTGTCCGGTTGGATGCTTTTGCTCTCTGTCGCTCGATTGATTCTCAGAAAGCCGCCTATTCTTTACGCATACTGCACCAATTAATAAAAAACGGAGAGAAACCCGAGCGTATTCTGGGCGGCTTAAGATATGCCTGGGAGAGGAATGAGTTTACCTACGCTGAAAGAAAGAAAAGATTAAGGCTCCTCGTTAATTGCGATGCTGCGATTAAAACAGGAAGGCTTAAAGCGGTTTTTGCTTTAGAGCGGCTTATTGTTGACTTATGCTGTTTTGGCAAGCCTTCGAGCTAGGCGGGATTTTTTCCTTTTAGCGGTATTGGGATGAATTATTCTTTTTTTTGCCGCTTTGTCTATCTGGGAAGAAACTTTACTGAATAACTTTTTTGCTTCTTCTATATTCTTGTTTGCAAGCAAAGCTTGAAGATTCTTTAGAACTTTTTTCAGCTGTCTTTTTATTTTCAGATTACGCAGGCGTCTTTTTTTGTCTGCGCGTTTTCTTTTTAATGAGGATTTTCTTCTCGGCATAATTATTCTCCTTCAATGAGCACATAACTTACGAGCACGTAAGTGCGAGTAAGTTATAAGTGCGAATTGTTCCCGAGCATCCAGATATTTACTTGAAGATGCGAAGGACTAGATTTTTACCCACAACTCATACAGTAAAAGAACAAAGCAAGTTTGCATTTTCTTATATCACAATTAATTATTTATGTCAACAGGCAAATCTAATCTTAAGATCAATCCCAAGAAAAGCGTGGCTAAATTCGCCAGCATAATCGGCACAGCTACTTTGTTTTCCCGGGTTTTAGGTTTTATCCGGGATATTATCATCGCCAGATTATTCGGTATTTATATTTATGCCCAGGCTTTTGTGGTTGCCTTTAAGATCCCCAACTTATTGCGTGATTTTGTAGGAGAGGGAGCAAGTAACTCCGCAATCGTACCAGTTTTTAGCGAATATAGCCTAAAACACTCTAAAGAGGAATTTTGGGAATTAGCCAATGTCTTACTGAACCTCTTATTGGTTGTTCTTTCCGTAATAACCATTTTAGGCATAGCATTAGCTCCACTTATTGTCCGGGTTATTGCTCCCGGATTTGTAGCTGATCCAAAGAAGTTGGAAACTACCGTTACTTTGACCCGCGTAATTTTCCCTTATGTTCTCTTGATTAGCCTTGCCGCCTATTCGGTGGGAATTCTGAATTCCCTAAAGCAATTTACCATTCCTGCTTTTGCGCCATGTCTTTTGAATATTTCTTTGATTATTTTTATTCTGATTTTCGGCGAAGGAATCGTCGGTCTGGCCACAGGGATTTTAGTCGGCGGTTTTTTACAATTAGCAGTGCAGATTCCGCTTCTGTATAAAAAGGGTTTTCGTCTTAAGCTTTTTAAGAAATTTAAACATCCCGCAGCCAGCCTTATAGCAAGGCTGATGCTGCCCAGATTATTAAGCTCAAGCATCTATCAGTTAAATAATTTTGCCGATTCGATATTCGGTTCTTTGGCCTGGGTTGTGGGAGAAGGAGGAGTTGCTGTGCTCTACTTTTCCTATCGATTGGTACTTTTTCCCTTAGGCATTTTTGGCAATGCCCTTTCACAGGCTATACTGCCTACATTTTCCACTCAGGTTTTAGACAGAGATAGAGATAAGTTAAAAGAGATGCTTTCCTGGAGTCTACGGGTTATCTTTTTTGTAATGTTGCCGGCTTCAATAGGGCTCATGGTTTTGTCAAGACCGATAATTGCGACTCTCTTCGGAGGGGGAAAGTTTGGTATCGGTTCTGTGCGGATTACTTCTGCAGCCTTGTTTTTTTACAGTATCGGCTTATTCGCTTACGCAGGAACTAAGATTTTACAATCTTGTTTTTTTGCCTTAAAGGATACCAGGACCCCGGCTAAAATTGCGGCTGTCGCCTTGATTGTTAATGTTGTCTTGAACATAATACTGATGTTTCCGCTTAAAATTGCCGGATTAGCACTGGCTACTTCTTTATCAGGAATAAATACTTTTTTGCTTCTCCTTGTGATTTTAAAAAAGAAGTTAGGCGACTTTCAGATACCGCGGGTCAAAAGCTCTTTTGTGCGCATCCTGGCAGCTAGCCTCTGCATGGGGGCAGTATGTTTTTTATTTTCTTCTAATATTATTATTGCGAATAAAGTTTTAAATTTAAGCCTTTTGCTTTTAACAGGTATTCTATCCTATATCGGCTTCTGTTTTATCTTTAGAGTTTCCGAGTTCAGGGATTTATGGGATTGGCTTAAGCAGAATAGGAGATAATTTTTACGCAGGGTTTGTGAACCTGCATTAGAAAATTTTCAGCACGAGAACAA
>QNCD01000053.1 GCA_003644385.1 Candidatus Omnitrophota bacterium | reverse complement strand
GAATTAAAGGTAACTGGAGCAAAGAGAAGAAAGATTATCATATCAGCCGTGGGTAGCCGCTATGGCAAAATCTATGAAGCAATATAAAATTAAATTTTTAATCGGCTATGAAGATACTGGGGATTGATACCACCACTAAATTTTTATCAGTAGGTTTTTTGGACGGTAATAAGATTTGTGAATATAATTTAGAAATGGGCAGGGCCCATTGTCGTTTACTCGCCCCTACTTTAAAAAGAATTTTAAGAGCTTTGAAAGTACGCTTAAAAGACATTGATTATTTCGCCTGCGCAACAGGGCCGGGTTCTTTTACCGGAATAAGGGTAGGCATGGCAGCAGTCAAGGCAATAGCCTGGTCTTTAAATAAACCCATTATAGGAATTTCCAGCTTAGATATTCTCGCCAGAAACCTGGAGACTTCTAACATTGTAGTTCCTTTAATTGATGCAAGAAGAAACCTAATTTATTCAAGCGCCTATAATATCAAAGGCAATTTTTTTAAAAGGATTAAGCCCTATATGCTTTTATCCATCGCGGAATTTATAAAAAAATTTAAGCAGGTTAAGGTTACATTGCTCGGAGACGCCCTCAATTTATATAAAGATACTATTTTAGAAAATTTACCTTCGGTTAATATCCTGGATAATGATTATTGGTACCCGAAGGGTCGCAGTATTGTTTCTTTGGCCTGTCAGCGGATAGAAAGCAATAAGATTGAATCGGCTTTCAGCTTAAAGCCCATTTATCTTTATCCTAAGGAATGCCAGATAAAAGAGGTCGATAAAAAATGAAAGAGGCAACGAACAAAATCGGCTTTCGGCCTACCTGGGCAGAGATTAATTTAACTAATCTCACCCATAATTTTAAGCAACTTAAGAAATTATTTTCTCCTGAGATCAAAATGATGGTTTGCGTAAAGGCTGATGCCTATGGCCATGGATTAATTACTACGAGTACAAAGTTGGCCGCTCTGGGCGTAGATTATTTGGCAGTGGCTTCTATTGATGAGGGTATAAGCTTAAGGCAAAATTATATAAAAGTGCCGGTTTTGGTATTGGGAATGATCCTTGAGGATCATATCAGGCCATTGTTTAAATATAATCTTATTCCTGCAGTTCCCAGCGAAAGCCTGGCTCTTGCTTTGAATAAAGAGGCCTGCCGTAAGGGTAAGCCTGTCAAAGTGCACCTTAAAATAGATACCGGAATGGGAAGGCTTGGCGTTTTGGCTAAGAATGCCCCGAGCTTTATTAAAAAAATCAACAAATTAAAATTTATAGATATCGAAGGCATTTTTACCCATCTTGCCTGTGCAGATAGCAACATGTATGTTACCTCAGATCAGATAAGAATATTCAACCGATTAATTACGGAATTAAATAAGGAAAAAATTAATATTAAGCTGATTCATGCCGCCAATAGCATGGGAGTAATCGGATATAAGAAAAGCCATTTTAATATGGTCAGGCCAGGCTTAGCAATATACGGCCTTTATCCAAAACAAGGCTTGAAGATAAAGCTTAAGCCGGTTTTGAGCCTGAAGACCAGGGTTGTCTATTCCAAGAGGGTACCTTGCGGATACGGAATAAGTTACGGACACACCTATAAGACCTCTAAAGCCAGCACCATCCTCACTCTTCCTATCGGCTACGGCGACGGTTATCCGCGGATTTTATCAAATAAAGCTCCGGTTTTAATCAGAGGCAGGCGTTATAAAGTAAGCGGCAGGGTATGCATGGATCACATCATGGTTGATGTGGGAAATCATAAGTTTCCTATTGGCGAGGAAGTTGTGCTTATTGGCTCGCAGGGGAAAGAAAAAATTAGTGCAGCAGAATTAGCTTATCTTGGCAACACAATATCTTATGAGATTGTCTGCGGAATAGGAAGCCGTGTTCCCAGGATATATTCTAACTAATTTTGTCTATTAAATAGAGGCTGGCAACAAGCGCCAAAAGATGGCTTAAAGAAACCGAAAGGATAGGCATGAGGATTCCGGCTTTACCCAGGGCAATACTTACTGCATTTAATACATAATATAAAAATCCCACCATAATCGAAATCCCTATAGACGATAAGCCCGTGGCCCGCTTCTTCATCATCACTGAAAAGGGAATTCCCAGTAGTATAATAACCAGGCTGGTAAGAGGTGTGGTAAATTTTTGGTAAAGGTCGATTTTAAGATTTCTGATTACCGTGATCGCCCCGCTTTTGGATAATTTCCAGATATAATCTTCCAGTTGAAATATATTCATAAAATCCGGCCTAAGGCGTTGGTTTAAGAAGTCTTTTGGGGTTTCGGGTATAGGTATGATTTCTTCCTCGTAATACAGCGGTTCGTTTATGATCTGACCGTTTTGGTCAAAATTATAAGTGATACTTTGATAGAATCTCCAGAGTCCGTCACGGAAAACTCCTTTATTTGCAACTATTTTTTTGGTGAGATTTTGTTTATCGTCGTGTTGAAGTATGATAATGCCTTCTACTTTATTGCTGGCGGGATAGAATTTGTTAACAAAAATCAAACGGTTTTTTAAGCCGTACATGGCGAGGTTGGTTAAATATTGGTCTTCTTTCTGGGATTTGTGGCTGCCGCTTTCTATTTCAGATTTTATTTCTTCTGTTATTTCCGTAGAGTAAGGTAGAAGCCTGTCGTTGACCCAGAAGACTACCGCACTGATTACTATTCCAAATATGATTATGGATTTGGTAATTTGAAATATGCTCTGGCCGGCTGTGCGCATGGCAATAAGTTCATTATTGCGGTTTAAAGTGCCTATCGAGTATAATGTAGCAATCAGGCATGCAAAAGGGGTTACCTGTACGAAAATAATCGGTATGAAAGCCAAATAATAATGCCTTAATGTTGCTATAGCAATCCGCTCTTTTAATATGTCATCTAAATGGGAAAAAATATCGCTGATAATATAAAGAAAAATAAAAACCAGGAGGCAACCCAGAAAAATTTTCAAAACCGATCTTATAATATAGCGGTCTAAGATGCGCATAATTTATAGTTAAAGATTACTCCCATAAAGGCAAAAACAATATTGGGTATCCACATGGCAATTGTAGGGTTGACATTTCCCTGGAGGCTTAGCGCCTGAGCCCCTAAGAGCATGAGATAATAAAACCCGACAATAATAAAGGCAATACCGAAATTAATAGATTTTTCGCGCCGTCGGGTAATTACCGCCATAGGTATTCCGAAGAGAATAAATACGAAGCAGGAAAATGCTAAGGTTATTTTCTGAGTCATTTCGGTAATCAGCGGGCGCGGGTCTATGCCTTCTTTTTTTAATTGGAAAACCTCTTTCCTTAATTCCTTGAAAGTCATATCTTTTGGTTTTTTCCTGAGTTCCTCTTTGTCTTTTAGTTGGGCGAGATTCAGGGTCATAAAATAAGTTTTAAAATTTAATTTGTAGAAATTTGCCGGATTCTCCGGATCAGGCTCATCTGATGTGCCGTTCATTAACTTTAATTTAATCATATTTTTTTCAGGGTAAGCAATAAATTCTCCTTTTTTTGCCACAATCGTGCGCGCCGGCTTATTCTCTCCTTGGGGTTCGTAAATCCTAACGTTAGACAGGCGGTTATTTTTTTCGTCGATATGATAAATGAATAATATATACTTTTCAAAGGAATTAATGAATACTCCCGGTTCAAGGTAAGCGGTGGGATTTTTAGTTCCCACTTCCACCAGGACTTTACGCGAGGCATAATGGGCATAGGGAATTACCCTGGAGTTAAAGACTACCAGTATCAGGCTTAAAATTATTCCCACCACAAGAAGAGGAAGGATTAAGCTGAAGAGATTTATGCCGCTTGCTTTTATGGCAACGATTTCATTATCGCTTGAGAGTCTGCCCAGCGATAAAAGCACTGCCGTCAATGAGGCTATAGGCAGTGTATAGGTTAAAAGATAAGGCATCATAAAGAGAAAAAGCTTGGAGACGCTAAATATATCTACGCCTTTTCTGATTACTAAATCAGCTATCTTAACAAGGTTACCTAGGACCATAACAAAAGTAAGCACTCCCAGCGCCAGGAATAACGGCCCCATGAATTCTTTCAGGAAATAATTACGCAGTATCTTCATTACGTTTCTTTTAGTTAGCTAGGGTTAAAGCAAAAACAATATTCGCTCCGGCGTTTTTCAAGGTCCGGGCAGCTTCCGAACAGGTTGCTCCGCTGGTTAAGACATCATCTATAAGCAGGATATTTTTACCTTTTATCAAGACGTTTTTATTAATTGAAAAAATCTCTTTTACGTTATTAAAACGCTCTTTATCTTCTAGGTTTGTCTGGCTGCGATTATTGCGCCGGCGTAATAGAGCATCAGGTAACAATACTTTGTTGAGTTTAAGCGCGATTTGTTTAGCTAAAATATCAGCCTGATTAAATTCTCTTTCTCTAAGCCTTGCCCGATGCAGAGGTATGGGAATAAAAAAATCAAAAAAATCCATTTTTAGATTATATTCATCTATAAAATCCAAAATCAACCTGCTTAAAGTAACTCCTAGATAGTCTTTGTTTCTATATTTAAATTCGTGGATTAAATCTTTAATTGCGCCTTCATATATGCAGGGGCTGACGGCGCGGTCAAAATGCAAAGGTTTTTTTATGCAGGATGTACAGATATTCCTGAGGGGTTTTTCTAAATGCCTTCCGCAGCTGCTGCAGAAAGGAGGAGCATTCCTTTTAATTTTTGACCAGCACTCAGGGCAAACTAAATTATCAACAGAGCCGGTACTTTTTAGTTTAGTCCTACATACTAGGCATATTTTTGGGTAAATTAAGTCTATTAAACCCTGAAAAATACCCTTAAACATAAACCATATCATAACAATTAAAATTAAGTTTGTCAATCCTTCGACAAGGAGTCTGAAGTGACACTGAGGTGTTTTTATTTGGGCAGATACACCGAATGCTCCAATGTTCCGAGAAAGAATTATCCTGGGTTTTGAACCATTTTGTATTAAATAGATACGCCAAAAATGGCCATATAACTAATATGATTGACAGCCTTGAAATAGAATAGTAAAATATTTATATATGGTTAAACTAAACCTGAAAAAATTAAAGGCAGAATTACGCAACCTTTTGCA
Source organism: Candidatus Omnitrophota bacterium (assembly GCA_003644385.1). GTDB lineage: Bacteria > Omnitrophota > Gorgyraeia > Gygaellales > Profunditerraquicolaceae > B70-G16. Next base: position 5,037 of record QNCD01000053.1, on the reverse strand, counting down.
AAAAAAGGCCTTAAAAAAAGGCAGATTTGTCTTATCCAGCGGTAAGATCAGCAATTATTACCTGGATGGCCGCCTGATTACTTTATCCGGCCAGGGCGCTTATCTGGCGGCAAGCATTATTTTAGAACTTACTAAAAATGCGAATTTAGATGCTATAGGCGGGCCGACGCTGGGGGCAGACCCCATTGTTGGAGCAATAGCAGCGCTAAGTTTTATCCGACGCAGGCCTATTCAAACGTTTATTGTCAGAAAAGAGCCTAAAAAACACGGCAGACAGCGGCAGATAGAAGGCCCGAGATTAAAAAGGTCTAGCCGGGTAATCCTGGTAGATGATGTAGCAACTACCGGAAAGGCATTGGTTGAGGCTAAAAAGGCCCTGGCTAAGATGGGCATTAAGGTAAAAAGAGCGATCGTGATTGTGGACAGGCAAGAAGGGGCAGTGAGGAATCTCGCCCGGGCAGGCATAAAGCTGGAGCCTATCTTCAAAATAAAAGAGCAGGGGCTTATTTAGGGGCGGGAATTTTCGTTAAGAATTTCTTGTGGATATAAAAAAAATTATCGTTGTTGGCGCAGGCCCTGCCGGGATGATGGCGGCAATAAGGGCGGGCGAGCTGAAGCAAGATGTAACCCTCATTGAAAAAAATTCCTCCCTTGGGAAAAAACTTCTTTTAAGCGGCAAAGGCCGCTGTAATCTTACCAATGCCTGCGATTTAGATTTATTTCTGGAAAGATTCAGTGATAATAAGGGCCAGTTTTTAAGGGACGCTTTTCGTAAGTTTTTTAATAATGATTTAATGCGGTTTTTTGAAAATAGGGGTTTAAGGCTTAAGATTGAAAGGCAGCTTCGCGTTTTTCCGGTAAGTAATAAGTCAGGAAGCACCCTGGAAGTATTAAAGAAAGATTTAGAAAAGAACAAGGTCAAGGTTTGCCTTAAAGCCGCACTAAAAGAAATTTTCTTTAAGGAAAAGCAGTTAAAGGCGGTATTACTTTCTAATGGCGAAACGATCAGCGCAGACAGGGTGATTCTTGCAACCGGTGGGGTATCTTATGCTTTTACCGGTTCAAACGGCGAAGGGCTGTTTCTGGCCAAGCGCCTGGGGCATCAGATAATTTTCCTGAGGCCTGGATTAGTTCCTTTGGAAACAAGGCAGAGTTACGTACGATTATTAAAAGGGCTGACTTTAAGAAATATCCGTCTTACTTTTAGCGACGGAGAAAAAGAGCTGGTTTCGCCCGTAGGAGAATTATTATTTACGCATTTTGGAATTTCAGGCCCTTTAGTTCTTTCTTTTAGCGGCAAAGTCGCTGATTGGCTTAGCGAAAAAAAGGTAGTAACCTTAAGGATAGATTTAAAACCCGCTCTAAGCTTAGAAGTATTAAATCAGCGCCTGATCAGGGAATTTAAAGCTAATCCCAAAAAGAGCGCTTCCAGAGTCCTTAAGAATCTTTTGCCTAAAAGCTTGGTAGAAGTATTTTTGGATATCTTAAAAATAAATCCAAAGAAACAAGCCAACCAGATTAATCAAGAAGAGCGCAAGAGAACTGCCGGATTATTAAAATCGCTGCCTTTGACGGTTACCCAAACTAGGCCAATTGAGGAAGCAATGATTACTCGCGGCGGAGTTTCATTAAAAGAAATAAACCCGCGCACCATGGAATCGCGGCTTTATAAAGGTCTTTATTTTGCCGGAGAGATGATTGACGTGGACGCAGATACCGGTGGATTTAATTTACAGGCAGCTTTTTCCACTGGTTATCTAGCCGGTGAGAGCGCTGCCACAACAGCTTAGGGCCGTTTCTAAATAACGCCTTGCAGTATCTAAAGTTATGGCAGAAGCGCCCCCTTTTATTTTATAGAACATGATGAAGAAGCAGAATTTTATAATTGTGATATTTATTTTGTTTTTTCTTTTAATCTGTTTTGTGGGTTATTTTTTATTTTTTACCGCCAAGGGTTCAGCTATCATTACCAAGCTTGCGATTTCATACTATGCTAAGACTAAAACCATAGATATTGAAAAAAGCGAAGGAAGCCTTTCACAGGTGGCAAGATTTGAGAAGCTAGAATTTAAGGACTTTGCGCTACTGCCTAAAGGAAGTACTGTTAAGATACAAAAGCTAGAGGTTTATTTTACCTCTTTTGGTGAGGAGGGGCTTAATGTCAATATTTATAATGGCAGATTACAGTTACCCAATTCGGCATTAATAATTTTTGAAGGTAAGCTTCAGAATTCTAATTTGAACTTCAATATTTACTCTCAAAATATAAAACTCAAAGAGATTGCTGGATTATTTTCTGGAGCCGAAGATCTTAAAAAAATATCAGGAGCAATAAGCGATACGGATATTTATCTTTTGGGCTCGTTAATCGAGCCGAAATTCAGCGGAAAATTTCAACTCGAGCAATTGCTTTATAATAATTTTTCATTATCCAATTGCCCAGTGGGCTTTAACATTCAGCTTAAAAATATTAAAAAAGAAGCAGAGCTCTACGGCAAAATATCTCTAAATAAAGGAGTAATAACCGGACCAAGGACTGCGCTTGTCAATTTAGAAGAAAGCAGAATATCATTTGCCGGCGAGCCTAATAAACCATTACTGGATTTAAGGGGCACTTCTTATGTAGAGGGGATTAAGATTAATATAGTGTTGAAGGGGGCGTTTGATAAACCTGATTTAAAACTTAGTTCAGAGCCTGTCTTGCCTGAGGATAGGTTATTGGTTATGTTAATGACTGATAAGAGCTGGAAAGCAACCGAGCTGGCTTTAGGTAAGGCAGAACTTTCCGTAGAACTGGCCAAGGACTTCATAGATTATTTTCTTTTTTCCGGTTCAGGTAGTAAAATAGCCCGGAAGCTCGGTATAAAAGATATTTCGGTTACTTTTGAAGAGGGAAGAAAGGGAATAGGAATAAAGAAAGAAATAAGCGAAAAATTAGATGCTACTTATGCGGTTGAGCAGAGGCAAAGCGAAGAAGAGCTACCGGCTACCACCCAGAAAGTCGGCGGAGAATACAAAATTACAGATACTCTTACCGTTGGCGCAGAGAAAGAGCTTCCCCAAGAGCAAAAGACTCCTGTTGAACAGAAGACTGAGGACAAGGTTACAATTGAATTTAAAAAAGAATTTTAAAAATGAAAAGAATATTTTTAGCTTCTGATTCCAAAGCCAGAAGAAAAATAATGCGTATATTCGGCCTTAAATTCAAAGTTTTACCCACCCGGATGAAGGAGAAGAAGCAAATTAGGGGGCTATCCTATTCGGCTCTGGTCAAGAAAAATGCTTTAGATAAAGCAAAACAGGCAGCTAGGAGTTTAAAAAATGGTATTATAGTAGCTGCGGATACGATTACGGTACAAGATGGCAGGGTTTTCGGGAAACCCAAGAATATGAAAGCTGCCGAAAGAATGTTGAAATCCCTGATGCGTTCTCCGCAGTGGATTTATTCTGGCGTGGCGGTAATTGATAAGGATAAGAATAAGACACTAGTTGCCTGCGAAAAAACTAAGGTTTATATGGATAAATTAAGCGATAGAGAGATAAGAAATTATTTTGCCAGGACCAGCCCCCTGGATAAAGCCGGCAGTTTTGATATCCAGGGCAAGGGTGCATTTTTTATACGGCGCATTGAAGGCTGTTTCTATAATGTGGTGGGTTTGCCCTTACGTAGACTATATCAGATGTTTAAAAAATTAGATGTCAAAGTATTAGCCTTTTTACTTGTGTCCTTGTGTCCTTGTGTCCTTGTGTCCTTTTTAGCCGGCTGCTCCCCCGAATACAACATCGTCACCGGCAAAGAAGAATATTATTATTACAGCACAGAGAAGGAAATAGAAATCGGCCGTTCGATAGCCAGGCAGATTGAAGACGAATTCGGACTTGTAGAAGACCCCTTAATGCAAAAGAGGGTAGAAGATATCGGAAGAAAAATAGTAGAGGTCTGCGACAGAAAAGACGTGGGTTATTATTTCAAGGTCCTTGATGAAGATGAGGTGAATGCCTTTGCCTTGCCCGGCGGGTTCATATATGTGTTTAAGGGGTTGATTGATAGGGTATCTACGGATGATGAATTAGCAGGAGTCCTTGCGCACGAAGTAGGGCATATTGTCGCCCGGCATAGCATTAAGAAACTGCAGGCGGTTATGGGGTATTCTATATTGCGCATACTCGCTGCCCAGGTTCCCCAGCAGGCAGGAGTAGGAAGTGCCGCGGATTTAGCTTTTACCGAGATCCTTTTAGGATACGGCCGGGAAGATGAGTTGTTAGCGGACCAGCTGGCTACGCGTTATGCAAATTTAGCCGGTTATAATCCCCGCGGAATGATTAATTTTTTGGAGAAACTGCAGGAAGATAACAGGAGAAAACCGGCGCGGCCCAAATCCTATTTTAAGACCCACCCTTATGTCCCGGATAGAATCCGTATTGTCAAACAGGAACTAGGGGAGAAAATCGATTTTACCGACTATATAAATATCGAAGAGACCCCTGCCGAATAATGGTGCCCCTCATCTGAGGAATACCCAAAAGGCAGTTTGTCAAATATCCTATCCACTCACAGATTACTACAACAATAATCACAAGTCAATAAAAGAATAGACACCGACTGAGCTCGGCAGGCTCTGCCTGCTTTAAAGCAAGGAAGAAACCAGCCGACGCAGGCAGAGCCTGCGTCCTCACCCGCCTTTTGCAGGGACTGTCCCCGAACGGGAACTGTCCCTTAACAAGAGGGCGGGCTCGTCCGCCTCTGCCCTCGAGCAATATATAAAATCCTTATTCGGGCAGAGAGCCGAGCTACTCAACTCCACCACCCACGACTATGTAAAACTGGAGTTCCCCTTAATAAGAGGAAAAGAACCTTGATTTCCCCCTTTCCGCAGTTCCTTCGGAAACATCCCCCAAAGGGGGATTCTGCGGAGAGCTTCCTCAAAACATTTTTCGAAGGCAAAATTTTGGGTTCGGGCAAAATTTTGCCCTTGAGCAACATCAAGTTATCTAAAAGCACGGTTATTGCCTAAACAGCGCTTCTAGAAAATTTAT
>QNCD01000052.1 GCA_003644385.1 Candidatus Omnitrophota bacterium | reverse complement strand
TTGCAGCGCGCGCCTGCGGAAACAACAACCATATCCGCGTTTATCTTTTCGCCCGAAGCCAAGGTTACGCTTTCTACGCTAGCCGTCCCATTAATTGCGGTTACTTTCTGATTTAGCTTTAGTTGTACTCCTTTTTGCTTTATATAATCTTGCACTTCTTCCGCCATGTCAGGATCCAAAACATTTGCCATAATATTTCCGAGCATTTCTATAAGCGTAACGTTCAGTCCCTGACGAGAAAGCAAATAAGCCTTTTCAATCCCTATCGCGCCCGCGCCTAAAAGAACAACATCCCTGACTCGTCTGGAATTTATCCAATTAAGGATATTAACGGCGTCATTACTGGTGCGAAGCGTGAATACACCCGGCAAGTCAATTCCTGGAATAGGAGGCATAACAGGTTTAGCGCCGACAGCTAATACAAGTTTATCGTACGGGTACGTATTACCGTCATCTGTTGTGACTACTTTCTTTTTTCTATCTATTCCCACTGCCCTCACATTTATCAATCGGATCCCTTTCTCCGCAAACAGGCTGTCATCCTTATAGGAAGGATCCACCATCACATCACCGCAACAGATATAAGGGGTCGCGCATCTTGTCAGCAAACCTTTTTCCTGCGGCTCCCGAATTATAGTTACCTCAAGAGAGGGTTTTAGTTTTTTCAATGTTAAAGCGGCAAGCGCACCGCATCCGGAACAACCTATCGCAACTATCTTTTTTATTTCGCCTTCATAATTCATAAATTAAATACTCCTTTTATTAAAACAGAGATTGCCAAAAGCATAATCAAAAACGCAAGCCCGATTTCCAGCCATATCGGTTTTGTTTTTAAAGAGAAAAGGCTGCCTATCCGCGCACCGGCCATAGAGCCAATTAAAACAGAAATTGCCGGAAACAAAATCATGTCTCCTCTCGCCCAATATACCGGAATCGCGCCAAAAGCGGTAAAAATAGACACAACCAGTGAAGTGGCAATAGCCTGACGGGTTTCAAGCCCCAATGTTTTAAAGAGCGCCGGGAATACCTGCCCCCCGCTGCCGCCCCTCAAGCCGGTAATATAACTTACAATAAACGAAGCTATGGCAAAATTTCTTTTGTTGGGCTGTATTTTTTTGGTAAAAAAAGGGAATATTTTATCCCCAAAGATACCAAAACTTACAAGAAAGCAAAGAATAACATATATTATCGCTAAAAATCTAACTGGAATAATGCCTACATGGAACGCGCCGAGTATTTCACCTAAAACACCGGCGATAATTATCCAAACAAACATGTTTTTAACAATGTTTCTACGATGGCTAAACGCACCTATAAAAGACGAGAAAGGAATAACAAAAAAGTTGATTGCGTAAGCAGTTCGCAAAGGTAATCCGGCGATATAAAGTAAAGGCGTTCTTATAGAGCCCCCTCCTATTCCGAACATACCACTTGTAAATCCAGCAAATAAACCTATCGAAAAATAAATAATCTGTAAAAATATAGAATTCATGTTTCCCGTTCTTTATAGACTTATATTTTTATGCTGCGCCATATTCATATAGTCAATTATTAACCTGCCATTCAAATGATCTATTTCATGCTGTACAACCCTTGCTAAAAGGCCTTCCATCCTTATCTCTACGATATTTCCCTTATCATCCAAACCTTGCACGATAACCTCATCAGGCCTTTGTATGTCAACTGTAATGTCAGGAACGCTTAAACAACCCTCGTCCATACTATCATTCCCTCTCATACCAACAATCTGAGGATTCGCTAATTTTATGATTCTATTATCTACTTCGGCAACAATCATTTTTTTAGCAATGCCGACTTGCGGGGCAGCCAGGCCTATACCGGCAAAATGCTTCATAGTAAAAAGCATATCCTGAAAAAGCTCAATCTCTTTTTCTGTAATCTCTTCTATTGGCTTGCATTGCTTCCTTAATAGCTTATCAGGATATTTTCTAATAGTTAGCGGTTCCATCTAAATAAACCTCTATTTCAATTTTTCATCAATCGTGCCATCTGGCAACATATTATCGGGATGATAAACGCCGCTTTCTTCCATTTTATACCTTACACAATTGGAATAGTCGCCCCAGCAATAATTTTCAATCCACTGTTTATCTAATGCTTGCCGTTCGTAATAGCTCTTAAGTGGGCACATGTCATACCACTTGCAAATGTCCTTACTGTCCATCGTGTACTAAAAATTCCTTGATTTGCTTTACTATACCATCCATAACTCCGGCAGCCGGACTAACCTGATTAGCGGAAAGAAACGGTTTTCCTGAATCTCCTGATTTTACCATTTCAGGTTCAAGCGGAATTTTGCCCAAAAACGGTACCCTTAGATCAGATGCTGCCTTTTCACCGCCGCCTACCCCAAACAGATCTATCTCTTTCCCGCAATGCGGGCATATGAATCCGCTCATATTTTCAATTATGCCCACAATAGGGATTTTCAGCTCTTTCGCGAATAAAACACTTTTTCTGGAATCCAATACCGCAACATCTTGAGGAGTCGTAACAATAATAGCGCCGCTTAAATCAGGAATAAGCTGACACACACTCAACGGTTCATCGCCGGTGCCCGGAGGAGAATCGATTATTAAGTAATCGAGTTCTCCCCAATTAACATCCGCTAAAAACTGTTTTATGGTTATCATCTTAAGCGGCCCGCGCCAGATAATCGGCTGATCCCTATCTTCGAACATTAAAGCGAGACTTACTACTTTTAAGCCGGGTAAAACTTCTATGGGCTCTATCCCCAGATCAGACCCAATAAGTCTTTTATCTTCAATGCCCAGCATTTTGGCGATATTAGGCCCATGGATATCGACATCTAAAAGCCCTACCCTGTTTCCTTTTGCCGCAAGGTCATAGGCTAAATTAACGGCAACCGTACTTTTACCTACACCGCCTTTACCGCTGATCACAATCAACTTGTGATCTATTCTGGACATACGCTCTTTAAGGCGCCTATCCTGTTCGAGTCTTTCTTTATCATCCGTTTTCTGCATAGATTACCCTTATAATCAATCCTCAAATATACCGAACATATTTTTCGGAATACCAACCGCTAAGTTTTCTATTCGCATATCCGCATATTTTCTCGAGTCATGACATCCGAAAGAAATGCTGATGTCTTTTTTCAGATAACTTCTTACGGCTACACCCCCGCAAACAGACATCATAGAACTCAAAGAAGCACCTAAATTCTTACCGCATAGATTATGATATGCGTTTATTAGATTCATAATTTTTTCCGCTGACATATAGGACATGACAATATCCGGCTTATCGTCAGTGTTTAATCCTATAAACTTTGGCGGCTTATTAAAATAAGGCGCTTTTGAAAGAATCGAGCTAATGGTATCTTTGCGCATATTTTTTTTATCATAACAGCTATTCAATAATTTATTGCTATTGCGCGTTTCCCATCCGAAAGCGTATCTTGCGCCTAAGCATGATATGCTCTCCCGATCAAGGATAACCGGTAAAACCCCCGCTTCTTTGGTAGCTTCACAAAATCTTACGTTTTTTAAGACTTTCGCGTTTTTTATATCTGGTTTATTATTAAAAAATTTTACTCTGATCCAGTGTGTATTAAACTTATGCATATTGTCCCAATGAATTTTCTTCATCTCTCTCCTTTACAAAGATTCCAACATCACGCAAAGTCCGTGAATCACACTCATGCCGTTATCATGGCAAAACTTTATCGCCTCTTCGCTTTCGGCTCCGGGTTGGAACCAAATTTTTTTTACGGATTGTCCCGCGCATTCTTTTACAATCGACTCGCTAATCAAAGACGGGGTAACTAAATTTACAACATCTACACCAAGGGGAATATCGCTTATTCTTTTATAGCATTTTATGCCATCCACATCATTAATACGGGGATTAACCGGATAGGCTTCGTATCCTTTTTTTATCAATGCCTTCAAAATTTTATACGCGTATTTATTTTCGTTTTTGAATGAACCTGCAACCGCAAACCTTTTCTGTTTTAAAAAATCCTTAACCAATTTTTCCATACTATGTATTTTTTGGAATAAAGAATTACCCTTTAACCATCTTTGCGCCGCATTTGGGACAATTCATGTTATAGCATGGAGTTCCTACTGTGTGTGGTACGGATAATTGACAATTAGGGCATATGCAATTGCCTCCGGGGCCTGAACCCGGACGGTTACCACCCATCCTGCCTCTGCCGCCGCCTCTGCCCATACCTCTTCCTGTTCCCGGACCTCCTCCGAAAGGACCTGTTCCATCTCCGCCTGGCATATGATTACCCTCCTTATCTTGGAAGCGTTATTGCTTCATTTGGGCACTGATTTATACAAGCGCCGCATTCAACACATTCATCACTTATCACTGCCTTATCCTTCTTAATCTTTATAGCATTTACAGGGCAAACTTCAACACAAGCGCCGCACCCCGTACATTTCTCTTTATCTACCTTAACTGCCATTATGTTTCTCCATTTTCCTCATCAGGCATAATACCACCCATTGAAGATTAGAATAATCTCTTAGCGGCATCTAACTTCTTGTTCTTAAACAGTTATTTTCCCTCTGGCTTCTTAGCAGATTCCAGCTCTTTTATGCGTTCATTTATGGAGCTGATATCTTCTTGCATTGCTTTGGCCTGCTCCTTAAGCATTTCAGCTTCCTGTTGAGAAGTCATCTCAGGAACATAAGGATATCTATAATTATAACCCGGATAACCATAGCCTGGGTAATCGTAAGCTGGATAAAATCCTCCACGCCAACTAAAACCGCGATCCCAGCCACGGCCCCAGCCTCTGCCTCTGCCCCAGCCTCTGCCATAACCAAATCCGCTCCAGCCTGCTCCAGGAACCGGATTCACATAACCGGGCACAGAATAACCCACGCAGTAACCCGCGGCACGGCCTGTCATTGGCCCCATTCCTGCCGGACCTGTTCCGTCTCCACCTGGCATGTTGATCACCTCCTTTATTGTTAATGAGAATTATTCTCATTTTAAATGAAAAAAAATAATACTACTTATTTTTACTGCATGTATGGCATACCCCGAAAAAATCTATGCTATGATTTTCAATCTTAAAATTATATATACTCGAAAGCTTCTTTTCTCTTTCTCTTATAAAGTCTTTCTCGTTACCTATGGAATCTGAATAATCTATGATGCTATTGCATTTTTTACATATCAAATGATGATGATGGCTTTCATCGGGCCTCTTGGCTATTTCATATCTAGCCTTATTGTCACCCGCTTCAAACTTCCAGACTAAACCAATGCGAACCAATAATTCAAGATTGCGGTAAATAGTAGATAGCCCCCCGCCGGAAGATATCTTCGATGCTTCTTTATAAATTTGATCTGCGCTCAAATGTCTTCCCGTATCACTCAAAATATCCAAAATTGCCCGCCTAGGCTTTGTTAACCTGCAACAATATTTGTTTAAGCTATTGTAATGCCAGGATATTTCTCTATCAGATAAATCTGTCATTCTCCTCCTTATCGGGAATTATTCCCATTAACAGTTTTTACTATATCACCGTGCTTTGCTTGTGTCAAGTGCTATTTATATCAGGTAAGATTAATTGGAAGTGCTACACTGAATATTTTAATCGAAGAGGCTCCACTTCATTTTAATATCAAGAACCGGCGTACCATTAACAGCGTCTAATCCTTCGACGTAAAGAGTTGTTCCTTCTATTTTCACCAGTTTGACGTCCTGAATACCGATTTTTGACAACCTATAAGGTGTGCGTGAAGCAAAAACTCCTACTTTCTTGCCTTCCAGGCCTCTATTGAAAATAGACTTTACCGCATCAGCTTCATGCAGATAATACACGACAGTAATGATTTTCTCTTCTTCCAGTTTATATAAAAACGGTTTCTGTGATTCCAGCAACTCTATGCGCGATATCCCCTCTTTACCAGTAGTACCAAAACCTTTTTTTGCCCGTCTAAGCTCACTTCTCACTACCCCTATCGGATAAATCTTAAACGGCTTCTTTTTACCGTAAATACACGTTACGCAAACCGGCTTATCATCGATAATGTATATTTTGTCATGGACGGCTTCTTTATGGCAACGGGAACATTTATAATACTTTTTATTCTTAACCTTTATCATATTTTTCTATTTCAACCTTGCCCGTTTCGGTATCTTACCTGTTTTAAAATGTTTATCAAGCCAGCCGTTTTTCACATCTTGCCTTGAGTCAAAGTGTAAGACATAAGGTTTTATATCCAGCAAAGGCGTATCATCCAAGATATCCACCTCTGAAAAAGTCACAATATTACCTTCAACTTTTTCAAGCTTTACAATAGAAAACCCGATATGATTAGGCCTATGAGGGCTTCTTATCGCAAAGATCCCGTGTGGCTCATCTTCAAGGTATGGTTTACCGATAAGCTGTTCTTCTTTTGACCTATTAAAATAATAAATCAATACGATATGCGAAAACCCTTCGATATCTTTAAGCCCTTGCGCATATTCCGGAAATAGCTCTACTTTACCTACAATGCCCCCTTCAAACGTACCTTGTATAGGTATGCCTTTGGGTTCTTTATACGGCGTATGAATTATCCCTACAGGTTTTATTTTAATCTCTTCTCTCATTTTAAAACCTATGATTTATTCTTCTCTATTTCTTCCTCTACCTCTTGAGCGCCTTCGTCGTAAAATTTCTGCTCATCGGGAGCGAGTTCTTTTAACAATCTTAAGAACTCGCCAGCGTGAACCCTTTCTTCATCGGCTATATCTTTTAAGACTTCCTGCGCCAGTTTATTATCTGTCGACTCAGCAAGCTGCATATAAAGCTGTATCGCTTCATACTCCGCAGCGATCATAAAACGAATCGCACGAATAAGCTCTTCTTTAGATACCTTCCTGTCTTTTGCTAACCTTGAAAATGGCGTTCCGAATTCCGGCATAACCTACCTCCTTTTTAACTTCCGTAAGTCTCAACAACTTTTGCATATTTCTCATGAATCATATTCCGGTCGAATTCCCGCATTTCGTTAAGCATCACGCCTTTCTCGGCATCGTTAAAATAATCCATGCAGGGCAGGAAAAAATGCTTATCTTCTTTCTCAATGTGTTTGGGATAGAATTTAACCAGCATTTCCATATTTGAAACTATATCTATTAAGGCATCTTTGTTGCCCTGGACATATTTTTTCTTTGCCTCAACCAGCTTCTTTACGTTATTCCTGCCCATCTTGTGCTCTTCTATTAGCTCCTGCATAATTCTTTGGTGTTCATCTGATATATTCTTCTTCGCGAGATCGCGGAACAATATGTCTTCCTCTTTGCCATGATGGCACCTGTCGGCATATGTCCGTATAAAATCAACCGCTGTATCAACAAAGTCCGGATCAACCTTACCCTCTTTGCTAATATTCTCCATCTTAGCCTGCATTATCTTGATCATTCGCTCTATAAGCCTGTGTTCGATCATTAAAGGTCCAATTGGCATCATATTAAATACCTCCACTTCATTATTTAACGTCGCTACCCCACCATAGCCTCGGCCAAACTTTCCATAGTCCTACTATACCGAGGCCATCTGACAGCCATAACTTTTCAGGTAAATTTTTTTCATATCTTTAGCTATATCAATAGGTTATGTTTTTTAGTCTAGTGTAGCTATATGGTTAGATGAATGATAGTGATTATCCTTTCTTAAATAATCGATGATAAAACCGTCGATTCGTTTCCAGATGCAAGAGATAAATCGCACGGGATGAAGTTCCCCTCGTTTATTGCGATAATTTAGATTGTAGTTTTTGATTTTCTTGTATACGATCAAAATGCTTTCTGACAATAAATCTTCGCCAAATCGTCGAACTAATGCAGGAAACGCTTTTTTGTGGATTCTAAACTTTAAAAAGCCAATGTGGCGGAATATTAATTCATCCCTACTTTTCTTAGAACCTTTTTTAGCTTTTGAGATAAGCTTTCTTTCTTCGGATAGCGAAATCTTTGGATATTGCCGAATGATATTGAAATCTGAAAAGTGATAATCCGCCGTCCACCGGTAATTCATAAAGTATTTTTCTCAGGACAAAAGTGAGGAAAGATTTTTCAAGCTGCTAGCCATTGGTAGAATTTCGATATCGCCTTCTCTCTCTCGGCGGTCTCCGCCATAAATAAAATAGGCCTTTGCGGAAGGATAATCTTTTAAGAAAGCTTTTAGCCCTTTAAGCATAGCAGAGTTCAATTTGCGAGTCCGTTTGATTTCGAATGCCCTGATGCCTTTCTCACCATAAAGCACAAAATCCGCTTCCATATTACTGGAAGTCCTCCAATAATATACTTTATAACCTAAATTAAAATAGTCGTTTACGGCGTATAATTCCTGAAATAATAGAGTTTCTACCGCATGTCCTTCGGCTTCCTCAGGCATATCTAAAGGTCCCATAGGTCTCAAGGCACGGTAGAGTCCTGTATCAAAATAATAGAATTTGGGATGCGCTGCGAGTCGTCGTTTTGCTCTCTTGGTGAAAACGGGTATTCTATAACCTATAAGCAAATCCTCCAATATGGTGAAGTAATTTTCGACTATTTTGCGTTCAACAGCACAATCCTGGGCTACTTTTGAAATATTTAATACTGAACCTTGAGAGAAGCTGGCTGCTTCCAAGAATCTGGAAAACGCACCTAGATTTCTGGTTAAACCCTCCTGCTGTATTTCTTCTTCAAGATAAGTTTTTACATAGCTTTCCAGATATTTTTTTGGATCTTTTTCGGTATAAACAGACGGAAGCCCTCCATGCTTCAAAAAGTTATTTAAGTCAAAATCTTCTCCCAGTTCCAATGCAGTAAGGGGGTGCAACGAATATGTCAACGCCCGTCCGGCCAATAGATTAGGACCTTTGCGTTTTAATTTACGGGCACTTGAGCCTGTTAGGATAAACTTGTATTTGTATTTTTCGATCAGGCGGTGTATCTCATTTAGAAGCTCGGGGATCCTCTGGACTTCATCGATTATAACCCAGTCACCGAAGTTCTTTGGTATAAGATTTTCCAGCCTCTGTGGATTAGCTAAAAGGTCATTGAAAAGCTCTGCTTCGAGAAGGTCAAGATATAACCCGCTCTTGAAGTTAGTTTTTACCCATGTGGTCTTCCCTGTACCTCTTGGGCCAAACAAAAAGAAACTTTTGTCTTTTGGAGCTTCTATCAATCTGGAATACATACTTCCATTTTACATAGATTTTTGGAGTTGTCAAGTAGAATGTTTATTTTGAGATCAACGGTCCTCTCCACCATTATTTCAGCCAACGAAATTACCCAACAAACTCTAAATTGCTGGACATTGTTGGGTAATTTAAGCGCGCTTTTGGTTCAAGTTCTTTAACCGTCCGGCCCCACCATAGCCTCCGCCAAGCTTTCCATAGTCCTACTATGCCGCAACCATCCGCCAGCCGAAAGTAACAATGTAGAGACGCTTGCTCCTATTGCTGTAACCCCCTATATTTCCTGAAGTTAGCATTTTATCCTTACTCCTTCATATAAACCATTTGTGTTCACTGGTCGCTGAAGACGGACAAGTAATACATTGATCATTTACATGCAAGTCATCGCCTTTCCATTCGTCATATATAGATATGATATTCTTGCTGGATTTCCAATTTAATAAAGCCTTTTTCATTTTTTGGTAGTTTTCTGATTCTATCGAACTTGACCTTTCAGGAACCCATAAACCTTCAGGATTAATAAAGTAAAACGCGCTTTCATCAAATTCTTGTAAATCCTGCGGCCGTCGATAAGTAACCCTTATCTCCATAATATTATTTTCTGGAGGTGTTGCCAGGCGAGCATTGGAATCCAGCGAACCGCCTTTAAATTTGAAAGCCTTTGTTTCTTGAGGAGATAACTTTGGGATTACTACATCATATAGCGTGTTGGCTATAGATGCATACATTTTCTCTCTTTTTGGCGAGTAACGATGGGTCAGCATCCTTACTTTGATTTGTAATGCATCCTCAGGGCCAATATTAATGAGGGCAAAGTGCGGAGGTATTTTACCTGCGGGTCTAAAGAGAGTATATAATCGAATAATCGGGCGAAAATCGAGTTTTGAGAGTTTTTGTGTTATATCATGATTTTTTAATGCAATCTCGTTGGCCTTATTGGCAATATAAATTCCCGTGATAGAGACGCCGAGAGCAATAACTGAAACCAGAACAGTCACCCATTGCTTCCAATTTTTTATTAACCTGCTTAAGAAAATCTTAATTTTATGTTGTTTTTCAGTAGGCTGACCTGTATGATTAAAATTTTTTCTCTTCATTTCATTTGCCTTGACTAATTGGGAACATTACACGGTCAATATGCTCAGGATACCTCTTTCTTTTGTTTCTTCCAATCCCTTTATAACTTTTTTCTGCCATTTTGGAATCATGGAATTAAAAACGCGCCTAATAGCCGCCACTTCACCCTTGTCTATTAAGGCTCTAAGGATTTCTATAGCAGCATTTCTATCCTTTATTATTTTTTCTTCTTTGGTGCGCCTTTGGAAGATGATTAATTTATGCACAGCGAAGTTGGCAGGATGAGGAAGATTAATCTCAATGCCTTCTATCTTAACCTTCATCGTATCCTCTATCAGTAAATCTAGGAATCTTAGAGGTTGGGCATTGAGGCCGAAGTGCGGCAATTTATATGGTTTATCTGAACCAGGGCCCTTTTCAGGAACTAAAAACTCAACTATAAGATTTGGATGTTCTAATCGAATATATCCTTCTGATCCCTTAAAATTAATAATAAATCCTAAATCTTTTAACAATTTCGGGATATCTGCTTTTATTTTCGTTTCTAAAGGTATTGGAACTAAAAAGTCAACATCGCGGGTTTTAATTGTAGCGGAATACTTCACATTTCCAAAATAATCTTTATAAAAAGGGATACACCAACTTCCTATAAGAA
>QNCD01000051.1 GCA_003644385.1 Candidatus Omnitrophota bacterium | reverse complement strand
CCTTTGCAGAGTCAGCTTAAGAATAAGCTTTCTCAGCAGCCTAAGGTATCCGGTATTTCTCAAAGAAGCAGCAAAGAAGATATTGATAAACTGGAAGATGAATATAAGTCAAAAATAAAATCACTTGATGGCCTACTAAGTTCAAGGATCTACTTGACTGAAATCCTTGATACCATACCGTGCATAATTCCAATAAATATGCGTCTTGTAAGCATGGATTTGGTAAATAAAGAAGGAGGGGTTTCATTACAGCTTGAGGGCATAGTTGCCATTGGAGAAAGAAGCAAAGAAATGTTAGCGGTTAATGACTTTCTTGTAGCGTTAAAAAATCAAGGTGTTTTCAGTAAAATTTTTCAGGACATTTCAATAGTGTCTATAAACCAGAATGAGGGTGAAAAGGGCGTGTTCACCAGTTTTATAATTCTTTGCCAAAATCAGGAAAATTTAGCTCTGCAGAGGCGCAGGAGATAACTTTGAAGAACATAAATCTTCATCTAATTGATTTATTGAATCTAAAATCAAGAGTCAAAAATAAGTTCTTAGATATCGTTCTGGTTTTATTGACTATAATTATCGCTTATTCGATTTATAAAAACCAAAACAGCACACTTGCTTCCCTAAAATCCAATATAAAAAAGCAAATAGACAGAAATGAGGTATTAGAGAGAATTATCAAGCTTGAAAAGAAAATGGATTCATACAGGCAAGTGCTTAAAGTGCAAGACGCCTCCGAACTGATAAATACAATAAACAATGTAGCTAGGGCAAGCGGGATTAATATTCTTTCGATTAGGCCGGAAATAAAAAAAGTATTGCCGGCATACGAAAAACAGATTTTTTCTATATCAATCACCGCAGAGAATTACCATTTATTAGGGCGCTTTATAAGTAAATTAGAAAGCTCAAGCGATTTCTATTTAATTGAGTTTTTTAACATAAGAAGCATATCAAAAGAATATGATAGTGGCTCTAACAGGGGCAGGAAGGAGCTAGTTTCTCAAGAAGGTGCTTTAGCCGCGGAAATAGTTTTAGCTAATTACTCTGTCCCAGAATAAGACATGAGAATACACTTAAGAAAGGTTTTCTTTTTTTTGTTTACCTGTTTTTTTATACTGTGTATCATCAGCCCATTAGAAGCGGCAAATACCGATGCCTTACTTGATTACGTAGGAAGAATAGTTGAATATAAGGCGGACCAATTAAGAGATCCTTTTGGTACACAAGATATAGAGAAAGAAGTGGCAAAAGAGGAGGTTTTGCCGGAAGAAGAATATTCAGACGAGCCGTTACCTGAACTGGAGGTGCAGGGGGTGGTTTGGGGGAATATCCCGCAGGCTATAATTAATGGGCAGGTGGTGGGCCTGGGTGATACAGTAAGCGGTGTAAGGGTGCAGGATATTGATAAGAATTGCGTTACCGTAATTTATGGAAATAAGCAGCATCGATTGTCGCCTTCAGGCTCTGCGAAAGAGCGCGAAGACGCAGAAGATAAAGACTTAGATTTTCTTACAGATTATTACAGATAAGGAGGAGAGATGAAAAGATTCAGCGTGAAAGTACATTTGTTATTTTTTATTATATATATTTTTTATTTATTCTTGCCAAAAATCAGCGCTGCCGTTGACTTGCCGTTTTTAGATACGGATATACTGATTTCTATGGATTTTAAAGACGCAAACCTTAAAGATATATTAAAGATATTTTCTATGCAGTCAGGATTAAATTTCATTGCCTCCGAATCTGTACAGGACAGGAAAGTCACTCTTTATTTAGACAACGTCCCCATCGAAGAGGCAATGAATAAAATATTTAAGGCAAATAATCTCACTTACGAGTTAGAGAAAGATTCAAATATATTCATCGTTAAAGATTGGGGCAGACCTCAGGTAGAAACAGTGACAAAAGTTTTTTACCTTAAACATGCTACGGTTTCTTCTTCTTTTATGAATGAAGAAATAGATTTATTTATGGAAAGAGACTCTGGCGGCAGAGAAAAAACAACAGAGGGAATTAGAATAGCCGTTGAGAAGATTATTTCAGAATACGGTAGGGTTAGCGAGGATCCGAGAACCAATAGCCTGATAGTAACAGATTTACCAAGCCGCATGCCGGTAATTGCCGAGACTATTGCTGCCTTAGATAAGCCTGTTCCGCAGGTAATGCTGGAGATAGAGATGCTGGATGTAAGCAAAGATTTGACTGACCAGATGGGGTTTGAATTCGGAGCTAACGCTTTTACTTTACTTATACCCGGATCAAGGGGCTCACAGTTTTTTATGGGAGATATTACTAAGAGGGGCCAGACAATGACCAATACTTCCAGCGCGGCAGGAGTTTTTACTTTTGGACGGACTTATGCCGAAGTCTTAGACTTTTTACATACCCAGACAGATGTGAAATCTTTGGCCCGGCCGCGGGTATTGGCTTTAAATAATCAGACTGCAGAGATAAAAATTACCGCTAATGAAGCTATCGGCGTAGAGACTACAGCTACATCCGACACCGGGACTACTACCGCTGATGTAGAAAGAACGGAAACAGGCGTCTCCTTGAGGATAACGCCGCAGATAAATACGGAGACCGGAGAAATTACAATGTTTATTTTTCCAAAAGTCAGCGAGGCAAGCACAGGCTCTGCTTTTACCAGCGGTGATGAAACTTATCAATTCAGAGATCCCGAAGAAAGAAGCACAAAAAGTTTGATCCGTGTAAAGGATAATGAAACCGTGATTTTAGGCGGCTTGATTCGTACTGAGTTTAACCAGGTTATCACTAAAGTTCCGATTTTAGGGGATATTCCTATTATAGGGGCTCTTTTTAGGCATAAGAACAAAAGCAAGGACAAGGAGAGAGAATTACTGGTTTTTATTACTCCTCACATAATAAAAGATACAGATATACAATTTACAGAGGCTGCGCGTTCAGCTTTCCCGGTCAGAGAACAGAATAGTGTTTCCCAATTTGACCGGCAGCTGGAAATAAGCGCAACCTTAAATAATTTGGAAAATATCAGATAATTGATTCTGGTTTATGGTATAATTTAATTAGGTTGTTTATAAAACTATAATAGGAAATTTAAAATGCCCGAAGACAAAAAACATTTAAAATTAGGCGAAATTTTAATAAAAGAGAATATTATTTCTAAGTCGCAATTGGAAAAAGCAATCAGCTTGCAAAAACAGGAGGGTGGCAGGTTGGGTGAGATTCTGGTTAAGTTGGGCATGCTTAAAGAAGACCAAATAGTAGCTGTTTTAGGAAAGCAGCTGAACATTCCTTATTTTTCTTCGGGGACAGATTTAAAGCCTGCGCTGGACCAGAATTTAGATCAGCTTATCCTTAAAGAATTTGCCCTTAAATATACAGTTATTCCTCTGTCGCGGACTTTGAACTCGGTTACAATAGCAATGTTTGACCCCTTTGATCTTATCTTGATAGATAATTTAAGAAAAATAACCGGATGCGAAATAAATCCGGTGATGGCAACAAAATCGGATATTACCAGGGCTATAGAAAGATTCTACGGCAAACTGAGAATGTTTGAGGACGCGGTAGAAGCCTCTTATGATATACCAAAAGATTTATCGATTACCGAAACCAAAGATATTACCGAGCAGGAGCTGAGCCTGGATAAATTAATTGCCAGCGCCGAGGAAGCTCCGGTGATAAAGCTTGTAGACTTAATTATCCGTCAGGCAATTGACGAGCGCGCTTCAGATATTCATATAGAGCCGTTTAAAGACAAGATTTCTATCAGATACCGCATTGACGGAATCCTTTATGAAATACCCCCGCCTGCCTCTCATCTGCACTTGGCCATAATTTCTCGTATAAAAATATTAAGCAAATTAGACATTGCTGAGAAGCGCCTGCCGCAGGACGGTTCATTTCTGGTAAAATTAGAAGACCGCCCGATAGACCTGAGGGTTTCAACCATTCCTACTCTTTATGGTGAAAAGATAGTTTTAAGGATACTTGACAAAAAATCAGTGATTCTGGATCTTAATCTTATGGGCTTTGACGAGGCTCAACTTCAGCAGATCCGTTCAGTAATTAATCTGCCCTACGGTTTAGTTTTGTTGACTGGCCCCACCGGAAGCGGAAAAACCACTACTCTCTATGCTATTTTAAATGAAATTAAGAATTCTACTAAAAACATAATTACGGCTGAGGATCCGGTTGAATATAAATTAGACGGCATTAATCAGGTTCAGATAAAACCAGAGATAGGCCTTACTTTTGCCAATGCCTTACGCAGCTTCTTAAGGCAGGATCCAGATATAATACTTGTTGGCGAAATAAGAGACCTTGAGACGGCTCAAATTTGTATCCGCGCTGCCTTAACCGGCCACTTAGTCTTAAGTACTCTGCATACCAATGATGCGCCTTCCGCAATTGCGCGCCTGATAGATATAGGAATAGAGCCCTATATGGTCGCTCCTTCTTTATTGTTAGTGGTTGCGCAAAGGCTGGCAAGAAAATTATGCCCTGATTGTAAAAAAGCTTATGAGACAAGTAGTGAAAAATTAGGAGGGGTTAAAATTAATTCGGATTTAATCTATAAGCCTCAAGGGTGTAATAAGTGCGGCCAGATCGGCTACCGCGGCAGGACTTGTATTTCCGAGGTAATGAATATAAATGATAATTTGCGGGAATTGATCGGTAAGAATCTTAGTTACGTGCAGCTTAAAGAGGCAGCCAGATCAGCGGGCATGCAGACATTATTTGAGTCTGCCGTAAAGAAGGTTGAGGAAGGTATTATTTCTTTAGAAGAAGCGTTTTCAACGACCATGGGAGTAGGGTAGATGCCGAAATTTGTTTATTTAGCCAGGGACAGCAAAGGCAATAAAATCAGGGGCACAGAAGAGGTCCCTTCATATGAGGATTTGCTGAACAGGCTTCAGACAAGAAATTTATTAGTTATTGAAATTAATTCCGCTGAGCAGGAAGAGAGAACAGATAGAAGTAAGCCTGAAAAAAGGGCTTTTAAATTGGCAGGGAGGCGTCAACATTACGGTATTAAGAGCGATGATTTAGTGGTTTTCTGCCGGCAATTATCCACTTTACTTTCGGCAGGAGTCACTATATTGAAAAGCCTGGATGTTATTTCCAAGCAGGTCTCAAGCCGCAAATTATACATTATATTGCAGGATTTAACCAGGGATATGGAAAGCGGCCTGAGCTTTAATGAGGCATTGGCTAAACATAAAAGTACATTCCCGGAATTATGGATTAACCTTGTGGAAAGCGGGGAGGCAAGCGGAAATTTAGCTGCGGTTTTAAGCCGCCTGGCAAGTTATTTAGAACGAAGCGCGAATTTCAAGAAAAAAATAATTTCAAGCCTGATGTATCCTGTGCTTCTTTTTATAGTGGGTTTGGGCGCTTTGCTTTTTTTAACGCTGCAGATCATACCTACCTTTGCCGAGCTGTTTGAGGGTTTTGAGATCACGCTGCCGCTTATTACCCAGGTCTTGATTTTATCCAGTTTAATCATAAGAAAGTTCTCAGCTCTTTTTATTATTACAGGCGTAATTATATTTTTTGCATTCAGGGTTTACATAAAGACAAAAGAGGGAAGAAAGGTGTTTGAAAAATTCCGCTTTAATCTTCCTTTATTCGGGAAGTTTTTCCGGGAATTAATGTTTGAAAGGTTTTCTTCCGATATAGGGACATTAATCGGAAGCGGAGTACCTCTTTTATATTCTTTGGAAATAGCTGAACACAGTATAAGCAATCTGACCTTAGCCGAGATTATACATAAGATTAAAGACGATGTCCGCGAAGGAAAGCTTTTAAGCGTAGGCATGGAAAAAAGCGGCTTTTTTGACTCCATGTTTACCCAGATGACTTCAGTGGGAGAGGAGGTCGGCGATTTGCCGCAGATGTTTAAGCGCATAAATGAATATTATCAAGAGAGCACAGAGACATTTTTAAGCCGTTTTGCTACGATATTTGAGCCGCTGATGCTCATTTTTATGGGTGGCGTTATCGGTATTATGGTCTTGGGTATCTTCCTGCCGATATTTCAAATCGCAACCGCAGGGGTATAGGGCATAAAATAAAAAATAAATTGACAAAGAGACATAAGCATATTAATATAATAATTTAGTTAAATATATTAGAGGGGGTGGTAGAAAAAATCAATAAAGAATGCGGTTATGGATATTTCTATTGGAAATTATAGTTTAAAAATGACAGGGTAAACAAAAGGAGGCAGGCATGAGAAAGGGTTTTACACTGCTTGAGTTGATTATAGTGGTAATTATCATCGGCGTATTATCATCTCTGGCAATACCTCGGTTCCTTAACGCGGTTGAGAAAGCTAAAGCAGCAAAGGCAAAGAACGCAATGGTTTTGATTGCTAAAGCAGCTAAGATGTATGCTGCTGAAAGTGATGCTAATGTCTATCCGAGTATTAATGACGGCAACTTTTCTGCTACCGATGGCAGTGGCTTAGGCCATCTTATTGAAATGGTAGAGATTGACAATGATTCTGATTGGGACTATACCCTTACCGGAGGGGATGATACTTATACTATTGAAGCAAAAAGAAAGACCGGTAGATTTGCGGATAGTACAATTACTCTCGACCAGGATGGCAAGTGGGAATATGATGAGGTCGTCTGGGGCCAATAGAGCCATATTTTAATTTTTAAAATGGGGCGGGGTTTTACTTTAGTTGAATTATTAATAGTGGCGGTGATTATCGGAATTTTGGCTACTTTTGCCATGCCGAATTTCACCGTTACTAAGGAACGCACTTTAAGCAGGGAAGCAATCGCTAACTTAAGGTTAATCGCTGCTGCAGAGCGGATTTATAAGATGGAACACGATGACTATCTAATCTCAAGCGCCCTCGATACAATTAACGATGAATTAATGCTCTCTATAAATGACAGTAATTGGGAGTATGAAATCCAAGCTACCGGAGGAGGCGGATTTAGCGCCACTGCTACTAAGGGAGCTTGCGTATGGGAAATACAGGATGGCTGGGATGAGCCGCAAGGAGATAGCGATTGTCCGAAGTTTTAACCCCGCCATTTTTAAATAAAGAAAGTCAATTTTTTAACCAATCTTCCAATGCTCCGATTTAAAAAAGGCTTTACTCTCACCGAAATTATTATTTCTATGGTAATATTGTCGTTGGTTGTTGCAGGTATGGCAAGTGTGTTTGTTGCCGGAAAAAGATACGTTCTACACAGCCGCGAGCGCGTAGCAGCTATGGAGGTAGCTAAGTGTTATTTCAGCGAGCTGCATACACAGGTAAGAGCAGATGAGTGGGGAGATAATTGTGTAAGCGCAGGCAGCACAACAGATTGCCCTGGGCCTATAAATAACTTTGATCCCGAATTTAAGGTAACTGAGGTAGATGGTTTGCAACAGGTGACTTTAACCATTAAATGGGAAGAAGAATAGCCTACGTTCATATTAAAGATATTTTAAAAAACGATTTATCTAGATGAGAAAAATTAAAAATAGGCATTTGGGGATTGTTGGAACTCAGGCAGTAACGCTTATAGAGTTGCTCATTGCGATGAGTATTTTTAGTTTCATAGCTTTATCTGCTGTAAGCATAGGTATATTTTCTTATCATCATACAGTCGATACGGATAGAAGAACGGAATTACAGAATGAGGCGAGTTTTGTTTTGGAGCATATGACAAAACATATGGTTGGCGCGATAGGGTCTATGGTTGACTCTGATCCGGCAGTAGTGCCTTATGTTGAAGGAGGCGTTCTAACCGGCTTTAGGGTAAGGATAGATGACTTAGTTCACGGTGATCAGGGCATGGTAGATAATCAGGATGAGTGGATTGCCTACCGTGTCCCTCCCAGTACTTTTGAGTTGGTTTTTTATCCAGAGGCAAAAGACGGGAATTTACCTGTTGAGGCGCATAAAGAAGTTTTGACAAACAGGGTACCGGAGGGAGGTTTTATTTTTGAGGTGATAGATAATTTTGTAAACGTTACGCTTACTGTACGCTGGAATCCTGCAGAGGATGTTCTTCCAAATAATCCGGAAGTGAAGATGACGACCGGTGTAAGCATGCCTTCAGTTTCTGCAAGTTAATTTTCTAAAATCTTTTCAGAATTTTCTGCCAAATCCATTTGCCAAAAATTAAAAGCTGTGTTAGATTAACTAGGGCTTTTGTCTGACTAAATAAGTTTTAGTTTTTGGGGCTGTAGCTCAGCGGGAGAGCATCTCGTTCGCAACGAGGGGGTCGGGGGTTCAAATCCCCCCAGCTCCACCAATTTTTCCGACAGGGTAAAATACCAAAATGCTAACCCAAAGATTTAAAATCCTCTATTTGATTGTATTTTTTTTCTCCGTACTCGCTACACCGGACGCCGTACTTAACACATCTGTTCAGCAAATAAAACATCCTAATGTAGCCGGAACTTTTTACCCAGATGACCCGCAAGAGTTATCTGGAATGATTGACGGCTTTCTGGATGTTGCTCAGCCGAAAGATGTAGACGGTGAGATATTCGCCTTGATTTGTCCTCATGCCGGTTACGGATACTCAGGCCAGGTAGCTGCCTACGGATATAAACTGGTTTCAAAAAAAGATTACAGGACAGTTATCGTAATCGCGCCCAGCCACTACTTTTCTTTTAAGGGAGTTTCGGTTTATCCTGAGGGTTTCTTCCGTACGCCGCTGGGTGATTTAGAAGTAGATAAAGAATTAGCTGCCAAGATACTTTATAAAAGTAAGGAGGTCTATTTTAAAAAAGAGGCGTTTGAAAAAGAACACGCTATTGAGGTACAGCTTCCTTTTATACAAAAAACCTTACCCGGCTCTAAGATCCTTCCTATTGTCATGGGAGATTGCCAGTTACAAACCTGTAAAGATTTAGCACGAATAATTAAACAGGCTATCAGCGGCCGCAGCGATGTTCTGCTAATCGTTTCTTCTGATTTATACCATGGTTTTGATTATCAGGAGGCAGAAGTAATTGATGATTTGACTTTATCTTATCTAAAAAAAATGGATGCCGAAGGTTTATATAATGGTTTGCATGAAGGCAAATTACAGATGTGCGGAGGCTTGCCTGCGGTAGCAACTTTGATTTTAGCCAAAGAATTAGGCCATGAGAAGCTGGAGGTATTGACTTATACCAATTCCGCAAATGTCACCGGCAAGAAAAATAAAGGTATCTGGACAGTAGGTTATGCCAGCTGCGTAATTGATCAGCAAGAAATCCGAAGAGAACAAGGTAAGGAGGAAGCAATGCTGAATAAAGAACAAAGAAAAAAATTACTTGATATTGCCAGGGAATCCATCCAGCATTACCTAAAAACCGGCAGGAAATTGGATGTTACTGAGCATGACCAGGTTTTATTAAAGGAGATGGGCGCTTTTGTTACTTTGCATACAAGAGGAGAGTTGCGCGGTTGTATCGGGAATATAATCGGTAATAAGCCTTTATATCTTACAATCAGGGATATGGCTGTAGAATCGGCAACTGGGGACCCGCGCTTTGCGCCTGTTGAGCTGGATGAATTAAAGGATATTGATATTGAAATTTCCGTACTTACGCCGTTAGAGAGGATAAGCGACCCTGGGAAGATAAAACTGGGCACCCATGGTGTTTTAATAAAAAAAGGAATGAGGGGCGGAGTATTCCTTCCTCAGGTAGCTACCGAAACCGGCTGGTCTAAAGACGAATTTCTTTCCAATCTTTGTGCGCATAAGGCTGGCCTTGCACCTGACGCCTGGAAGGATAAGGCTACCGAGATTTATATTTTTAGCGCCGATGTATTCTCTGAAAAATAATGCACAGATTCTACATCCCCTCGCCTAATATTAATCAAGATAAAATATGCCTTTCCGCTAAAAAACAGCTGCATCATATTAAAGATGTTTTGCGGCTTAAAGTAAATAATAAATTGATTATTTTTGATGATAAAGCCAGGGAATTTAAAGTTATAGTCGAGCAGTTATCAAAAGAAAATATAATTTTTAAAATCCAGGGGCAGCTGATGAAAAAATCGCTGAATAAAATGAGCCTTACTATTGCCTGCGCTATACCTAAGAAATCCAAAATGGATGAAATCGTTGATAAACTTACTCAATTGGGCGTAGAGAGAATTATTCCTATGCTGACAAAAAGGGTAGTGGTTAAATTGAGCGCTGATAAAAAACTACTTAAGCAGGCCCGCTGGAAAAAGGTCGCGATTGCAGCTGCTCAACAGAGCCAAAGAAAAAAACTACCTTCAATAGATGAAATAAAGCATATAAAAGAAGTATTATCTGAAGCTAAAAAATTTGATTTAAAATTAATCCCTAATTTAACGGAAAAATCCAGGACTTTAAGAGAAACTTTAGACCAAACCAGGCCTGAAAATATTCTTGTGCTTATTGGCCCGGAAGGGGATTTTACTAGTGAAGAAATAAGGCTAGCAGAACAAGCGGGATTTTTGCCGCTGACTTTAGGAGAACAGGTGCTGCGTGTAGAAACAGCTGCAGTAGCCATAGCCGGTTTTATAAATTTATATGAGCCTATTGACTAATCCCAATTCTTATAATAAAGACAGGCGCACGATTAAATTTTACACAGTAGGCTGTAAAGTTAATCAGTATGAAACCCAGGCAATCAAAGAGCAGTTTGAAGGGTGCGGTTTTAAGGAGGTAAATAACGGCAGGCCTGCCAGCACTTATTTAATCAATACTTGTACGGTTACGCACAAGGCTGATCGTGATTCCCGCCATTTTATCCATTTGGCACATCGCCAGAATCCCAGCGCCAAAATCATTGTTACTGGTTGTTATACCGAATTAGACAGTAAAGAGATAAAAAAGATCCCCGGGGTAAGCCATATTTTTAAAAATCAGGATAAAGAAAGAATTTCTGATTTATTAAATTTATCTTTACGAGCAAAAGCGCAAAACGCAAAAGGAATCAGTAAGTTCAGCGCTCATACTCGCGCATTCTTAAAAATACAGGATGGCTGCGATAACCGTT
>QNCD01000050.1 GCA_003644385.1 Candidatus Omnitrophota bacterium | reverse complement strand
GGCGCATCCTCCTCTCTGGTCCTCATAGGACCGGTTTAGGTTGTTATAGGCACAACCTAAGAGGATATGCCTTTTTTATTTATTTGGCAATATCAAAAGTGCGAAAGATATTTTACATTATCTTTTATCCCAACTACAAAACTACGATAAACTCGCCGCGCGGTTTCTGTTTTTTAAAGGCATCTAAAATCTCTTTTGCGCTGCCGCGCTTTATCTCTTCGAATTTTTTAGTCAGCTCCCTGGCTACGATTACCGGCCGTTGGCCATAAATTTCTGCTATATCCTGCAATGCAGATAAAATTCTATGGCAAGACTCATAACAGACTATTGTATATTTTAAGTTGGCCAGGCTTTTAAGCCGATTCCTGCGCGAGCCTGCTTTCTGAGGCAGAAACCCTTCAAAAATGAATTTATGAGCGGGTTTACCTGAGGCAACCAAGGCATTAATGAGCGCGCTTGGCCCCGGGATAACGTTAATTTCTATTCCCTGGGCAATTGCTAAATTAATCAGCTTGTAACCGGGATCCAATATTCCTGGCATGCCCGCGTCTGAAACCAAGGCAACCTGCTTACCCTCTTTTAACAAGCCTATTAAGTAAGGGCCTTTGGTCAGCCGGTTATGCTGAAAATAACTGGTAGTGGGGGTTGTGATATTATAATGCTCCAATAGAATCCTGGTGTGCCGCGTATCTTCGCATGCAACCAGGTCCACGGATTGCAATACCTCCAGGGCGCGCAAAGTGATATCTTTTAAATTACCGATAGGAGTAGCAACTATGTATAACATTATTCTACGGTTACTGACTTGGCTAAATTGCGCGGCTGGTCCACATCACATCCGCGCTTAACAGCAATGTGATAGGCTAAAAGTTGTAAAGGAACAGCTACGAGAAGTGGGGAGAATAATTCTTCTACTTTAGGGATATAGATAACCTCGCGGGCCAATTCTTTAATCTGCTCGTCTTTTTCTGTGGCAATAACAATAATTTTGCCTTCACGACTGAGTATTTCCTGGATATTAGAAATCATTTTGCCGTAAATTTTAGAGGCCACGGCAATGCAGACTACGGCACGGTATTCGTCAATTAATGCAATCGGGCCATGCTTCATTTCTCCAGCGGCATAACCTTCGGCGGGAATATAAGAAATCTCTTTAAGCTTCAAGGCTCCTTCCAGCGCAGAAGGAAAATTTATATTTCTGCCTAAATATAAAAATGAACCAAAGTGAGAATGCCTGCGCGCCAACACAGCGATTTCGTCCTGCCTGTTTAATATTGCTGTGATGAGCTTTGGAACAACTTTTAAGACCTCCAAATAGCGGCACATTTTATTCGCAGGTACAATATTTTTAATCTGCGCCAGGTAAAAAGCAAATACATACAAAGCTGCCAGCTGCGCGGTATAAGCTTTTGTAGAAGCCACGCCTATCTCCGGACCGGCGTGGGTATAAATCACACCGTCGGATTCCCGGGTAAGCGTAGAGCCCAGGACATTGCAAATCGAAAGAACCGGGACCTTATGTTTACGGGCCTCTCTTATCCCGGCAAGAGTATCCGCGGTCTCTCCTGACTGGCTGATAGCAATTACTAAAGTATTCTGGTTAATCAAAAGGTTGCGGTACCTGAATTCACTAGCTAAATCTACACTGGTAGGAATGGCGCAGATAGATTCCAAAATGTATTTACCAACCATGCCGGCGTGATAAGCTGTGCCGCAGGCGACAATAGCGATGTTCTCTATATTCTTTAATTTTGCTTCGGGGATATTCTGCTCTTTAAAGCTGATTGTTTTGTTATCCTTAGCTACCCGCAAACTCAATAAATTTTCTATTACGCCGGGCTGCTCGTTAATTTCTTTCAGCATAAAGTGTTTATATCCATTTTTCTCTGCCTGGGTAATATCCCAGCTAACGCTGACAGGCTTCCTCATAACCGGAACACCCTCTAAGTCTGTAATCTGGATGCTTTCTTTAGTCAGCACCGCCACTTCATTTTCTTCCATAAAAATTACCTCTTTGGTAGAATCAAGGATGGCGGGAATATCCGAAGCCAGAAAATTTTCGCTTTGGCCTTTACCTATAATCAACGGGCTTCCACAGCGCGCGCCGACGAGTTTGCCAGGCTCTTTTTTAGAAATTACTCCTATAGCAAAAGAGCCGGTTAATTGCTTTAGAGCCCGGCGTACTGCCTCTTCCAGATTTACATCCTGATAAAATTTCTCAATAAGGTGGACAATTGTTTCGGTGTCGGTCTGGCTACGGAACAGGTGGCCTTCTTTAAGGAGTTGATTTTTTAAATCTTCGTGGTTTTCGATGATGCCGTTATGCACCAAAGCAATTGCGCCATGACAATCATCGTGCGGATGGGCATTGGCCTGATTGGGCGCTCCGTGGGTTGCCCAGCGGGTATGCGCTATTCCTACTGTCCCGTAAATTGGTTTTTTGCGTAATAATTTCTCCAGCGCCTTAATCTTACCGGGCTTTTTTCTGATTGAGGGAGCGTTTTTCCCGGAGACAATAACCCCTATACCGCTGGAATCATAACCGCGGTATTCCAGACGTTTTAAACAATTGAGTAAAATTGGCTGAGCATCTCTTGTGCCTATATATCCGATTATCCCACACATAATAATAAGCGTCCCCAACCGGATTTGAACCGGTGTCGAGAGCTTGAAAAGCTCTTGTCCTAGACCAGGCTAGACGATGGGGACTGAGTTATCACTCTTTTAAAAACAGCGCTGCCTTTATAGTGTTTTAATTCCTTTTCTCTTTTGCGCGCCTTTGTTTTGGAAGCGTGGACTTCCCGGTAAATTATTCTAAAAGGCCCTCTGTGTTTAGTGGAACAAACGCAATTTTGATTATGTTGCTTAAGGCGCGCTGCTAAATCTTTACAACTACCTATATAATGCCTACTTTTGCATTTTCAAGCACATAAACGTAATGCATCGCCTATAAATCTTTTTCTGGACCGGGCTTCCCGCCATTCAGTTAATCTTGAAACAGGATCCCGCCTCCGAGCCAGGATAATAGGCGGGAAGACGATGGGGACTGAATTAAAATTAATCCTATTCTTCAGATTCAGCGACCACCGGCGCTACGCATGACACGCGATCCTTGTCTTGCAATTTAATCAACCGCACTCCCTGAGAAACCCTGCCGGTGGTGCGAATATCTTTTACTGCGCAGCGCAGAAACATGCCATGCTGAGTAATTACCATTACTTCATCTTTATCGGTCACTGTTTTCAACCCTACTGCCTCACCGTTCTTTTTAGCAACCTTGATATTAATGATCCCCTTGCCGCCACGGCTGGTTAAACGATACTCCTTAACTGGGGTACGCTTGGCAAAACCTAATTCTGTAACCGTTAATATAGTAGCGTCTTTCTTAGCCAAAACCATATCGATTACTTCGTCTTTTTTACCTAGCGAAATCCCGCGCACTCCCCGCGCCTGCCTGCCCATATCGCGCACATAGGCCTCAGAGAACCTTATGGCTTTACCCTGCCGGGTAGCAATCAGTAATTCCTGTTTGCCGTCAGTCATATCAACGGCAATTAACGCGTCGTCTTTGCCTAAGCTAATACCTATAATCCCGCCTTTGCGCGGGTTGCCATAAGCATCCAATCTGGTCTTTTTAACCTGGCCGCGTTTTGTCGCCATAACCAGATAATTTTCCTTA
Source organism: Candidatus Omnitrophota bacterium (assembly GCA_003644385.1). Taxonomy (GTDB): domain Bacteria; phylum Omnitrophota; class Gorgyraeia; order Gygaellales; family Profunditerraquicolaceae; genus B70-G16. The sequence continues at coordinate 7,648 of QNCD01000050.1, read as the reverse complement.
CTGAATTCTTTAACCGGGATGATAGAGCTAATTTCATCGCCGGGTTCAAAACGCACCAGATTAACCATAGCTTTGCCTTTTGCAGCACGGCTGGCTTGCGGTATTTCATACACCTTTAACCAGAATACTTTACCTTTATTAGTAAATATTAACAAGTAGTCTTTTGTCGAGGCCACAAAGAGATGTTTAATAAAATCCTCCTCTTTAAGATCCGCTCCGGTGACTCCTCTGCCGCCGCGTTTTTGTTTACGGTAAGAGCTAACCGGCAGACGTTTGATATATCCGCTATGGCTTACTGTTACTACCACATCCTCTTCGGCAATTAAATCTTCTATCTCCAGCTCTTCTACAGCTTGAGCAATTTCTGTCCTGCGCTCATCAGCATATTTTTTCTTAAGCACCCCCAATTCCTCTTTGATAATGCCTTCTACTTTCTGCTCAGAGACTAAAATTGCGCGGCATAATTCAATTTTCTTCAGTAATTCTGCGTACTCAGCGTCTATTTTATCTCTTTCCAGTGCCGTTAAACGCTGCAGCTGCATCTCTAAAATTGCCTGCGCCTGCACATCCGAAAGGCCGAATTCTTTCATCAGCCGCGCCTTAGCAACTTCTGTATTTTTAGATGTTTTTATTGCCCTGATGATCCGGTCGATATATTTTAAGGCAATCTTTAAGCCCTCTAAAATATGCGCCCTCTTTAATGCCTTGTCCAGCTCAAATTGTGTGCGCCGGCGGATAATTGTTTTTCTATGCCCGATATAATATTCCATGAGCTGGCGTAAATTTAACACCAACGGGCGGTTGTCCACCAAGGCCAGCATAATCACGCCAAAGGTGGTTTCCAGCTGCGTATGTTTGAAAAGCTGATTGAGTACAATTTGTGGTTCGGCATCGCGTTTCAGTTCTACGACAATACGCATACCCTCTTTATCCGATTCATCGCGCACGTCCGAAATCCCCTCAACTTTTTTATCGTCTACTAAGCGGGCGATGGCTTCGATAATATTGCTTTTTTGCACCTGATAAGGAATTTCAGTAATTACAATCAGGTCTTTCCCGTTCTTTTGGTGCTCGACTGTTGCCTGGGCGCGCAGTAATAGTTTACCCCTGCCGCTATTGTAGGCATCCTTGATCCCTTGATTGCCACAAATCATGCCTCCGGTTGGGAAATCCGGCCCCTTGACAAAGCGCATCAATTCTTTTATTTCAGCATTGGGGTGTTCCAATAGATAAATAATTGCTTCAGCAATCTCTCCTAGGTTGTGCGGAGGAATATTGGTGGCCATTCCTACCGCAATACCGCTGGAGCCATTCACCAATAAGTTGGGCAGGACCGCCGGTAACAAAACAGGCTCCCTTAACGACGAATCGAAATTGGGGCCAAAATTCACTGTATCTTTATCTATATCCCGGAGCATTTCATCGGCTATAGAAGCAAGCCTGGCCTCAGTATAACGCATGGCCGCAGCTACATCCCCGTCGATAGACCCGAAGTTGCCTTGGCCGTCAACTAAGGGGTATCTCAAAGAAAAATCCTGCGCCATCCTAACCAAGGTATCGTATACTGCCATATCGCCATGCGGATGATATTTACCGAGCACTTCTCCGACGATGCGCGCGCACTTCTTATAAGGCTTATTGTGCTCTAAATGCAACTCCTGCATTGCATAAAGAATGCGCCGGTGCACAGGCTTTAAGCCGTCGCGCACATCCGGCAGCGCCCTGCCGACAATAACGCTCATGGCATAATTTAAATAAGAATCCTTTACTTCTTCTTCAATATAAACTGGGATTATCTTTTCGTTGCGAGTATACATACGTTACGCTCCATATGAACATGTTAAAAATCAAATGTCAAAATCCCAATGCAAAACAAATTAAAAATTCAAACAACAAAACCAGAGTTTTGTCATTTGTGCTTTGTTATTTGTCATTTATTTTTATACGTCTAAATTCTTTACCTGGTGCGCAAAGGTCTCGATAAATTCACGCCTCGGCTCAACTTGATCGCCCATCAATACCGTAAACATTTTATCTGCCTCTACCGCATCTTCCAGGGTAACCTGTAAAATAGTCCTCTTCCCCGGATCCATGGTTGTATCCCATAATTGATGAGGATTCATTTCCCCCAAACCTTTATATCTTTGGATATGCATACCCTTGCTCGCTGTTTCTTTGATATACGAAAGAACTTCGCTTAAAGCGCATAAATCCTCTTTCTCGTTGTCATTAGTAATCCGATAAAGTGCTTTGATTTTTTTATTATCTGTTTTTTTAGAAGAAGTTTGTCGACTGGCAATCTCCGGGCTATAGGTGGCAATATCTAAGCCCAGCTTTTCTACGCTAGAAACAGCCTGTTCTATATCCTGGGCTTCGAAAATCTCCATTACATCTAACTCCTTACCTTTCCCTTCTTTTTCGGTAAAACTAGCTAATTCCTTGTCAGAATAGAAAAAGTGGGTTTTACCCTCCACTTTAACCCTATAAATAGGAATTTTTTTGGTCTTTTTATGCCTAAAAGAGAGGTATTTTTGAAAATTGACTCCCTTTTTCTCTAAAAACCGAGCGTGTTTTTCTAGCTCCACCAGATTCTTAAGCAGGTCCTTAAATTTGCTATCAGTAAAAACCTGTTTATCTTTTAGCCGGATAAAACGGTGGCCCTCCCTGCCTAATTCTAATAATAACTCATCCATCTGGTCCTCGGTTTGAATATAGTCTTCGTGCTGACCGCGCTTGATTTTATAAAGCGGCGGCTGGGCAATATAAACATGGCCTTCCTCTACCAGCTTTGGCATTTGGCGGTAGAGTAGGGTTAATAATAAAGTGCGGATGTGTGAGCCATCAATATCTGCGTCGGCCATGAGAATCAATTTATTATAGCGCAGTTTAGTCAAGTCAAATTCCTCTCCTACCCCCGTGCCCAGGGCAGTGATAATGGTGCGCACTTCTTCATTAGATAGAATTTTATCCAACCGCGCTTTTTCTACATTCAATATTTTACCTTTTATCGGCAAAATAGCCTGAAATCTCCTGTCGCGGCCCTGTTTAGCCGATCCTCCCGCCGAATCTCCCTCTACTATATACAATTCACACAAAGCCGGATCCCGCTCTGAACAATCAGCGAGTTTCCCGGGTAAACCCGCGCCTTCGAGCGCGCCTTTTCTGCGGGTTAATTCCCGCGCCTTACGCGCTGCTTCGCGCGCCCGGGAGGCAACAATAACCTTGTCTACAATTTTATTTGCTACAGAAGGGTTTTCTTCAAAATACGAAGCGAGTGCTTCCAGGCTCGCCGAGGCTACTAAACCTTCTGCTTCGGAATTGCCGAGTTTTGTTTTCGTCTGCCCCTCAAACTGCGGGTTAGGAACTTTGACGCTGATTACCGCGGTCAGTCCTTCTCGCGCATCCTCCCCGGTAATACTCATCCCATCGCCTTTGAGTAAATTTCTGTTTTTGGCGTATTGGTTGATCGCGCGCGTCAGAGCAGATTTAAAGCCAGATAGGTGCGTTCCGCCCTCAACAGTATTGATATTATTGGCGAAGGAAAATATGGTCTCGGCATACCCGTCGTTATACTGTATCGCCCCCTCCATGATGATTGCGTCCTGGGTTTTTTGGAAATAAATTATTTTTTTGTGCAGGGGGTTTTTATTCTTGTTTAAATAATCTACGAATGAAATAATCCCGCCGGCAAATTCAAATACCGCTTCTTTATCCCGACGCTCATCCACTAATTTAATCTTCAGCCCCTTATTTAAAAAAGCCAGCTCCCTGAGGCGCTGCGACAATACATCATACGAAAAATCTATTTTGCTAAAAATTGTTTTGTCCGGCTTAAAAGTAATTTTAGTGCCTGTGGTTGCGCTTTTGCCGATTACGGTAAGTTTGGAAACAGTTTTACCGCGCTCATAGCGTTGGTGGTACATTCTACCTTCTCTTTTTACTTCTACCTCTAACCAATCCGAGAGCGCATTGACTACGCTGACCCCTACGCCATGCAGGCCGCCGGAAACTTTGTATACCCGGTGATCAAATTTTCCCCCGGCATGCAAAGTAGTTAAGGCCACCTCTACCGCTGGCTTTTTCTCAGTCTTATGTATGTCTACGGGGATACCCCTACCATCATCTGACACACTTATGCTGTTATTTGTATGCACAACCACCTGTATGTGTGAACAGTAACCAGCCATGGCTTCGTCTACGCTATTATCCACTACCTCATACACAAGGTGGTGTAGGCCGCGTAATGAAGTGTCGCCGATATACATCGCTGGCCTACGACGTACTGCCTCTGCGCCTTCTAGAACCTGAATGGTGGTGGCATCGTAAGGTTTACTTTTACTGTTTAATGCGGGAGCGCTGCTTGCCGGCAAAGAATGCGAGGTTTTCACGGACTTTGTTTTTACTGCCTCTTTGTGTATTTTCTTTTTTTCCTTCATTAAAAATCTCCTATTCTAAACCTGATGTCCTTGATTGTTTTGCTTGTTTTGCGCAACTTCTTGAGAATAGTCTTCTTGCGTAAAGACAAATGATACAGCCAGGCCGATGAATCCACAACCACGCAAACGGTACCCTTGTTACAATACTCCAGTTTTGCGTGTTGTTTTTCCTGCTTCTTTAAAGCCTGCCGAAATGCCAATTCCAGACCCTGGGGAAATGTCTCGTTTTTTTTGCTTCTCAACTGCTGCATTACCTCATTGATTGTATCCTTAATTGGTTCCATATTATCCCAGGCGCATAGGTAATACTATATACACATAACCATTGACGCGGATAACACCAGGCTTCTCACTGTCTGTTAATTCTAATTCTATTGTTTCTTCTCCCAGGTTCTTTAAGACATCTATGAGGTATTGCGGATTAAAACCTATTGCTATTTCTTTTCCTTGGTAGACAATAGAAACCTCTTCTCTGTGTTCACCAATATCCGGGGTAGACTTAGATACAACCAGTTTATTTTTAAAAATTTCCAGTTTAACCGCTTGATAGTCCGGGGTAGTCAACAAAGACGCTCTTTTAAGCGCTAATAAAAACCCATCCCGGCTAACCCTCATTTTGTTATCGGATGTTTTGGGTATCACTTGTTGGTAATCTGGGAACTCCCCTTCAATTAAACGTGAAATAATAATCATGTCGTTTAAATCAAAGAGAGCCTGGTTGTGTCCCACTAATAAAGATAGCGTTCCCTCCTGGAGGTTGCGGGATAACTCGTGTAATACCTTAATTGGTATAATAATATGTACGGTTTTGTCGCTTGTTTGTTGTAGTGTTTTTTCAAAATACGCCAATCTTTTACCATCAGTAGATACCAGGGTAAGCTTGTTGTCTTGTATTTGCAACAGCATACCATTTAAAATATATCTGGTTTCATCATACGAGACAGCAAATGAAGTGAGTTGCAACATATGTTTTAAGTCTGCTTGTTCCAGTTTTATTGCGCGACCTTCTTTAATTTCGGGTAATTTGGGAAAGTCCTCTTTGTTAAGGCCTAAAATTTTAAATTGACAGGATTCGGCTTCAATAATGATCAGGTTGTTTTTTTTAGTATTAATATTTATGGTATCTGAGGGTAATTCTTTTATAATATCGCTAAATCTTTTGGCTGGTACGGTTATTGCTCCTGACTCTCGGGTTTCCACAGGAATTACACAACTTATGCCAATGTCTAAATCCGTGGCGGTTAATCTTAGTGTATCTTGAGTAACCTCAAGTAAAATATGGGATAATATTGGTAGTGTAGCTCGGGAAGTAATAACTCCTTGAATTTTTTGTATTCCGTTTAATAAGAGTTCTTTTTGTACTTCAAATTTCATTGTTTACTCCTTAAATAATATTATTTAATAAAAAAATAGTATTCGTAATGTGGTTATATTACTGTGAACAAGTTAATAATTATAACACAGCTTAAGGGTTACATAAAAAATATGTTTTGCAAAACCTTTGAATTTATTGGGTAATCACTTGGATAATCTTCTCTACCCGCTCTTTTAGGGCAGGCTTGCTTTCCACGCCACCCCTAATTTTATTATAAGAATGCAATACCGTAGTATGGTCTTTCCCCCCAAAAAAAGCCCCTATTTCCGGTAAAGACAATTCGGTTAACTCCCGGCTTAAAAACATGGCTATCTGCCTGGGCAAAACAATATTTTTATTGCGCCGCCTTGTTTTTAAGTCGTGTAGCGAAACCCCAAACTCTTCCGCTACGCAGCGCTGGATAAAGTCTACGGTAATCAATTTTTTGGGTTCCCGCAAAAGGTCTTTCAAGACATCCCTGGTTAATTCTAAGTTAATAGGTTTTTCTTCCAATAGAGAATACGCGATAATACGAATCAACGCTCCTTCTAATTCCCTAATATTAGTTTTAATCAATTGAGCGATAAAAAAGACTACCTCATCCGGCACCTCCACCGGCTCTCTTTCTACCTTCTTTTTTAAGATAGCCACGCGGGTCTCAAGATCCGGGGGTTGTATATCTGTGGTCAACCCCCACCCAAACCTGGATACCAATCTTTCTTGCAGGTTAATTATTTCTTTAGGTGGACGGTCCGAGGAAATAATGATTTGTTTATGAGCGTCATATAGAGTATTAAAGGTGTGGAAGAATTCTTCCTGCGTAGACTCCTTGCCGGCAATAAAATGGATGTCGTCAATTACCAGGATGTCTACCCCTCTGTATTTATTACGGAATTTAGCAGTCGAGTGGTGCTGTATGGCATCGATTAGTTCGTTGGTAAACCTTTCAGAGGGTAAATAACAAATCTGTAAATTTTTGCCTTTCTTTTGAATAATATTATGACAGATTGCCTGCATAAGATGAGTTTTGCCTAAGCCCACCCCCCCGTAAATAAATAAAGGATTATAAGTTTTACCCGGGGCATCGGCAACAGCTAAAGAGTAAGCATGCGCATGGCGGTTAGAGGCTCCTACTACAAAATTATCGAATGTATAGCGTGGGTTCAAGAAAGGGCCTGTCCGCGCGCTCTGGTATTTATTCACCATTTCTTTTACCGCAATTTTAGCCTTAGGTAGGGTATTCGTTTGGCAAACAGATAAGCTCACCGAGACTTGTTGCTGAGTTAATTGGCTCATTGTGTTTTGGATTACCGGTAGGTAGTGTTTCCCCACCCACTCCTTAAAGAAATGATCAGGCGCCTCAAGAATTAAACTGCCCTCAGTGCTCTGTATAGGTCGTAGCGGCAGAAGCCAAGTATCAAATACAGTATCTCCCAGGCTCTGGCGTAATGTTTGTGTGGCTTTAGCCCAGATGTTTTGTGCTCTTTGCATTGTTTAGAATCCAATTAATAATATCCACAGCTTATTCACAGTCTGAATAAACTTGTGGATATCTTTTTAAGAATAAAAATTATTTATTTTTACCGACAAACATACTAGCAGTAATTAATATGTTAGCGGAATATCTGGGGACGACTGATAATTTTATTCGATTAGCTCGCAAATCGAGAAAACCGCTGGCGAAGTAAAAATATTATACATTATTTTTTTTGCTAGTCAACAAAAAATATATAAAAGCTAAGCAAGCATTATTTCGCACTTTTGCTTTGAAGTATACCTCTTAGGTTGTTGAATTGGGTTTAAGTTTATATGTTTTATAAGCCCGAATATCCAGAGGTTAAGGCTGCGTTCGTTTTTG
>QNCD01000049.1 GCA_003644385.1 Candidatus Omnitrophota bacterium | reverse complement strand
GGCCTAGAAGGTAAAAATTTATTTCTAGAGGGTTTTGGATGGTCGGGCCGCCATTCTGCGGATATGCAGGTGTCGGCTCTTGTTGTTTCTTAATTTTATAGATCCAAAATCAAATAATTATTAAAGGAGGGTTTAAAATGGAATGGAAAGATGTTCCTACGCCGGAAGAAATTATTGATGTCGGCAAGAAGAAAATGGGCAATTACGGAAAGTTTTTGCCCTGGCTAGTGATAGGATTTTTTGTGCTCGTGGGTATAAGAGGAATAATTTATTCTATTGGTCCTGATGAGGTGGGAATAATTCAGAGGTTCGGCAAATATATTGGGTTAAGCTCGCCCGGCCTGCATGCAAAATTTCCCTTTGGAATTGATAAGGTCACTCCAATTAAGGTAAGGAAGATCTTTAAGGAGGAGTTTGGGTTCAGGACGTTACAGCCGGGAGTAATTTCGAAATATTCGCGCCAGAATTATCTTGATGAATCTTTAATGCTAACCGGAGATCTTAATATTTTGGATGTGCGTTGGATAGTGCAGTTTAAGATAAAGGATGCGGTGAGGCTGCTTTTTCAAACCCGTAATCCCCAGGATATCATAAAGGATATTGCTGAGGTAGTGATGCGGCGTTTTGTTGGCGATTATACGGTTGACGAAGTGCTCACTACCAAAAGAGAAGAAATCGATGACTTAGCGCAGCAGGAGATTCAGAGAATCTTAGATAACTATCAGACCGGAGTTCAGATTGTTACCGTAAAATTATTAGACGTAAATCCAGCAGAAAGAGTAAAGCCAGCCTTTAATGAAGTAAACGAAGCCAAACAGGAGAAGGAAAAAATGATAAATCAGGCCTGGGAGGTTTATAACAAAGAAGTACCTAAGGCGCGCGGCGAAGCAGAAAGGACTATCCGGCAGGCAGAAGGTTACGCCTTAGATAAAATAAACCGGGCAAAAGGCGAGTCAGAAAGGTTTATTGCTGCCTGGACTGAGTATAAAAAGGCGCCGGAAATTACTAAGAAAAGATTATACCTGGAAACCCTGATGGAAGTTTTACCTAAAGCAAAAGATAAGTATATTATTGACCCCAAGCAAACCTCAATTCTTCCTTTATTGAATCTCGGGGAGAAGGGAGGGACGGCACAATGAATAAACCATTTAAAACATTAACCAGGGTTATAATAGTAGTAACGCTTTTAGTTGTAGCGGCTTTTATGAGCGGAATAGTGTATATAGTCGACGAAACCCAACAGGTGGTCATCACCCAATTCGGAAAGCCGATCGGAAAACCGATTACCTCTGCCGGCCTGCATTTTAAAAAGCCGGTTATCCAACAGGCGCATTATTTTGAGAAGCGATTGTTGGAATGGGATGGTGACCCGAATCAGATTCCCACAAAGGATAAAAAATATATTTGGGTGGATACAACTGCGCGCTGGAGGATAACTAATGCCCTTGTTTTCTTACAATCAGTAGGAAATGAATTGGGTGCGCACGGCAGACTTGACGATATTATCAATTCCGCAACCCGCGATGTGATTACCAGCCATCTTTTAGTGGAGACAGTGAGAAATTCCAACCGCATTATGGAGACGGAGATTGTAGAGGATGAAGACGTAATTGTAACTGATGAGGCCCTGGAGCGCATTGATGTAGGTAGAGAGATACTGGAAGGCAATATTTTGGAAAAGTCAAGGGTGCTCGCGCCCCACTATGGCATTGAAATTGTCGACGTGCGCATCAAGCGCGTCAATTACGTCGAAGATGTGCGTAATAAAGTATACGACAGGATGATCGCGGAAAGAAAGCGCGCCGCTGAGAGATACCGTTCGGAAGGCAGGGGAAAGTCCGCGGAAATCGAAGGTCAGATGAACAAGGAATTAAAACAGATTACCTCAGAGGCATACCGCCAGGCGCAGATACTGATGGGAAAGGCTGACGCCGAGATAATTAATATATACAGCCTTGCGTATAATAAAGACCCGGAATTTTATGCCTTCATGAAAACAATGGAGACTTATTCTAGTACGATTGACGAGAATTCTACGGTAATTTTAACTACCGACAGCGACTACTACAAATACCTCAAATCTCTTGGGGACGTTTCTCGGTAGCGCTACTCTTTGATATACAATAAGTTACGAAAAATTCTGCACAGAGTTAAAAAATTCTTGTAAGATTTGCCTCCTTTCTTCGTCTATTAGTATAAAGACGAGAAAGGAGGTTTTTTATGCCAAGAATTGCCAGGTTAATTCCGCCCAAAGGGTACCTGCATGTTATATGCAGGGGTAATAACCGCAGGAAACTTTTCCGTTCAGAGAGAAACTACAAAGCCTACTACGCGTTCTTAAAAAAAGTAAAAGAAGAAGAATCGGTAAAGATTTTTCATTATTGTTTTATGCCCAATCACGTGCACTTTTTGGTGGGGGTGAGAGAAGATAGCCAGTTGTCCAGGTTCATAAAAAGATTAAATTTAACATACTCTGCTTATTACAGATACAGATATAATTACAGCGGTTATCTGTGGCAGGGGCGTTTCCGCAGCAAGATCATTAAAGATGAGGATTATTTTTTGCAATGCGGCAAATATATCGAATTGAATCCAGTGAGAGCTAATATGGCTCAGTCGCCGAAAGATTATGCCTTTTCAAGCTATTTGCATTATGCCCACGGGGTTTATGACGAAATTCTAGACGAAGACCCTTTATATTGCCGTTTAGGAAAGAATAGCAAAGAAAAGATGCTGGCTTACCAAAGAATGATAATTCCTGAGGACCTTTTTACTTCAGATTCAAAAATTTCGATGCCTTTGTAACACTTTATGTTATAATAAGTTAAAAGCGGCAGAAACGTCCCCAAGAGGAGAGAAACGTCCCCTATGAAAATATTATTACAGAGACGCTCGGTTATATACGCGCTTCTGGTACTCGTCATACTAATCGGCTTGCCTCTGCGCATGCAGAATATTAAGCTGAACGCCTACATCAGCGATGACGCCTGGTGGCATTACCGGCATATAGAGGAAGTATTAAAATACGGCCACCGCCTGAATCCTGATATCTACGAGTTTACTACCTTGAATCGGCCGATGACTTACCCGCCACTTTTCCATTACCTCGTCGCTTATTCTTACAGATTATTTAGCCGCTGGTTTTCTTTAGTTCGCTTCACGCATTATTTTAATATTTTTGAAGCTGTACTCTACCTTCTTTTTATCTATCTCTTTTCCTATAAATTTACTAAAGACCGGTTATTCAGTTTAATAGGGACTTTATCAGCTTCGGTTTCTTACGGGATGATTATACGCGCGCGCGCCGGAGAACTTATGCCCTTTGTCCCGGGTGATTTATTTGCATTAGGCGGCATTTTAATCTTGCTCTATCAGCTTGAATACATGGTAAATCGAGCCCAACCTGCTCCCCAGCACGACAATAAAGGCGGCCATTCAGAATTACAGGATGAGAAATCCTTCCTATTAACATTATCAGCAGGAATATTATTAGGATTGAGCTTGCTTTCCTGGAGTGGAGGTGTGTTGATTTATCTTCCTTTAATCCCGGCCGTATTTTTTTCTTTAGGAATAGCCAGGCCTAAGTTAATTAGAAAAAGTATTGGATTATTTGTCTTTTGCTTGGTTTCAATACTATTAATTTCCTTCCCTTGGTATTTTCCATTGATTTCAAAATACGGATTAAACCCGCACAGCCAAGAGATGCATTGGTTTATGAAGGATTTTACAGTGTTGCATCAAATCAAGCCGCTGGGACTTTATATAATGACATCCGGAAGCGCAATATTTTTTCTCCCTTTAGTTTTTTTAAATACGATTTACAGAAGCCTTAAAAAAGAGCCTTTGGATATATTCCTGACATTCTGGATAATCTTAGGGGTTGTGGCTACTTATTCCGGTTGGCGAGGCTACGTTGCGGTAGTCCCTATAATAGCAGCGATTACAATGAGCGTGGGCGCCTCGCGTACGGCTCGTTTTTTATTCAAAGAGCGCAAGACAAATATAACCTGGGTATTTATATTTTTGTTTCTACTAGTAGGGGGAATAGGCTACTATATTTCAGAATCGAACATTTCGCCTTTAGATCAAGAAAGGCTTGGTGAGCTAAGGTCAAATATTGAAAGCATCAGGATGCTGCAATATCTAAGAGAAAATTACCCTGCGGCAATAACCATAGACCACATAACCTGGGTAAGCGAAGACGAGGCAGTAGGGGGGTTACGGATGGTAGCCGGCCAGTACTTGGAGTATTTACCCCAAGGCGCAAGCGAAGTTTTTAAGGACGTTTCCAGATTTTATTTATCCGGTGAAGAAGCTGCTTACAAGATTTGTAAAAAATATAATGTGCGGCTGGCAATATTTCGCAAGCACTTCCTGCAGCTTCCGCAATTGAGTATATTATTTTCGCCCCCTGAAATAAAATCAGATGAGTACATAAAAATTTCAAGGCTCAGGCCGAATTCTTTAGATATGCGTTTAGATTTTACTGCAAAAGGCAGAGAAACAATGCTTTTTAAAATGATCAACCGGATGCAGATGAAAAACTTTGAATTGATTTATTCCTCGCAGGGAAAAGAGGACCCGCTACCCCAGCTGGCAGTATATAAGGTAAACGAGCCCGCACGCCAATAGCCTTCCTAAACACTAAACACCTATACAAATTTATTAGAAACTGGTTTTACCTGATAAGTTAAGGCAAAAAATTTCAATGCTCTCATAATCCTAATATCATCAAAGAGTTAGGATATAGGGAAACGTCCCCAAAGAATTGCTTGACAAAGGCTATTATATATGCTATAAGTCTAATAATTATATTAAGTATATTATTCATTTCAATTATTAACACTTGTTAAATATATGATAACTTAAAAAAGCAACAAACAGGCATGAGACAGAAAAAATACAAAGCGAAGATTACAAATTGTGTATAATAAAAAAGAGGAAGGCATGATGGACAACAAATTTATCTCAGCAATAGATATCGTCAAAAAATACGGCCTGTCCTATCAAACCGTGAATTACTACACTAACTTAGGTTTGCTTGAGGTATTAGAGAACCAGGGTAATAAGCGGTTATACGATAGGAGGGATGTGGAGGAGCGTTTGGGTAAAATTACCGATTTAAAACGCCGCGGTTACCCCTTAAGGCTGATAAGAGACGAAATCTTACGCAGAAACTAAACCCTTTTACTTCCAATAAGTTATGAACTTAGATAAATCAGAAGTTGTATTACATAAGAATATATACAGCAAAGAAAATAATGAGTTACTATAAAGTCTTAGGACTGAATAAAGAACCTTTCTCAACCAGCCCTGACCCTAATTTTTTCTACCAGTCTCAGGAGCATAAAGCGGCGATTACCAGGCTGCTTATTGAAATCCGTCTTCGCCGCGGCCTGAGCTTGATTTTAGGGGATGTGGGCACAGGAAAGACTACGCTTTCGCGTAAACTCTTTCAGATGCTCAGGGAAAGAAGGGATATAATCTTTCATATGATATTAGACCCGACATACGACACCGAAGAATTATTTCTGGAATCGCTGATCCGCACTTTTCAGATTGAAGCAGACAGGGCAAGCTCAAATATTTTGGATTACAAGGAATTGGTGAAAAAATATTTATTTCAGAAAGGCGTAGAAGAAGGGAAGACCGTAGTCCTCTTAATTGACGAAGCGCAAAAACTGAATAATACTTCTTTAGAAATTTTACGTGTCTTGTTAAATTACGAAACCAACGAATTTAAACTTTTGCAGTTAGTATTATTATCCCAACTTGAACTCCTGCCGAGAATCCGGGAAATAAAAAACCTGATGGACAGGATAAGCTTAAAATACATGATCAATCCTTTAGACGAGAAAGAGACAAAGGAAATGATAGAGTTCCGCATTAATCAAGCCGGCTATAACGGTTCAGCTTCATTATTTACGGATGATGCAATTGAGCATGTGCATCAATATACCCAGGGTTATCCGCGGCGCATTTCCATGATTTGCCATAATGCCTTAAAGAATTTAGTCATAGAAAATAAGGCGGTAGTTGATGCGCAGGTAATCCGGGACATAATCAGCCGCGAAGTAAGGTAGGCATAATGGATAAGCAGACTCCTGAAGAAAAATTACTCAAATTGATAGAAGATCCTGCTCAGGCTAAAGCCAAGCCTGTAGCACTAAGGAAAAAATTTAAATTCAACTTTAATCCGTTTTCTTTTTTAAAATTCAAATCCGGATTAAAACCATCTGTCCGGGTTCGGGAGGAATTAAAAAATTATTTTTTTAATTTAAAGTTCATAAACACCTGTTTATTGGCTCTTTCTGTGATTATGACCGGGTTCTTAATTTTTGATTTTATAAAGTCTATGCCGGATTTGGAGTGTCTTTACGTCAGAGAATTAGACGGCTTGGCTTCGGAAATCGAAGCAACAACCTATGCTAAGGCATTGCCGATTCAGGATTATTTAAGTGTTTTTGCTAAACGGGATATGTTTTATTTTGTAAAGCCTAAAGAGGGAAAGGCAGCCCTAAAACAGAAAGCTGCGGCTTCCATTACTGATAATTATAAATTGGTCGGTATCATCTGGTCAAAAAAGCCCCAGGCGATGATTGAGGATGTAAAAGGCAACAAGACAGTATTGGTAAACCAGGGCGATGATGTAGGCCAAGCAAGGGTAAGTGAGATTCTAAAAGACAGGGTCATACTGGTTTATCAGGGCAGCGAAATCGACTTAATGTAATGAAAAATAAAGCCGTTAAATTCAAAGTTAAAATCTTTATTTCACTTTTTATAATTATTAATGCAGCCTTTTGTCCCTCAGCCAGTTTAATTTTAGCCCAGGAACCCGGCTCAGCTATAGAGGAAAGCGAAGAGAAAATTTCTTTAGATCTAAGGGGGGTGGATATTATTGAGTTATTTAAGCTTCTTTCTATGAAAACGGGATTGACCATTGTTCCCCATCCGGGAGTGACCGGCAGGGTAAGCATCTTCTTAAATAACGTACGGTTCGAAGATGTTCTTGATATACTTCTGGTTACTTACGGCCTGGCCGCAGATAGGAGGGGTAATATCATTAACATAATGACTTCTTCGCAGTATTATAATTTATACGGCAAAAAATACGAAGAAAAACGCGAAATCGCCAGCTTCAAATTAAAATACGCCGAACCGGCGAACGTCTTTAATGCCTTAAGCCAGCTGAAATCCGATATTGGCAAGATTATCGTAGATGAGGCTTCGGCAACAGTGATACTTTTGGATATCCCGGAGAGATTAGAGCTGATGGGTGAGATGATCCGCCAGCTTGACCAGGTTCTTGATACCGAAGTGATGAGTCTGCAATACGCTGATGCAAAAGAAATCGAAGAGCAGGTTTCCAAGCTTCTTACCACTGGGCCAGGAGAGGTTGCGGTTGATGAGCGTTCCAATAAATTGATGGTTATGGAGCTTCCTGAGAAAATGAAGAGAATAAAGAGGATGGTCAGGGCTTTTGACGAAGAGCCTTCGCAGGTCTTGATTGAAGCTTCGATTATAGAGGTGTCCTTAACCAAGAAGTTCGAAAGAGGCGTTGACTGGGAAAAAATCCTCAGGGCAGTAAAGGACCTGGATTTTGTAGGCTCATTTTCTTTAGGGCTTACCAGCGACCGCCAGGAAGTAAGCGTAGGCACGGTTGCCCGCGACAGTTACACTGTCATTTTACAGATGTTAGAAGCCTATGGGCGCACCAGCATACTCTCTGAGCCGAGAATAGCAGCGGTTAACAATAAAGAAGCTAAAATATTAGTGGGTTCGCGCGAGGCATATATTACTTCTACTATGACTACCGGGGAGACCGCTACTACTACGGCCGAAAATATAGAATATGTAGACGTGGGAGTAAAACTAAGCGTTACGCCTTCTGTATCCCGCGATGATTTCGTAATTATGACCATAAAACCCGAAGTCTCTTCTGTAAGGACGTATTTAGAATCAGATTTAGGCAGCCGTATTCCGATTGTAGATACCTCGGAAGCTGAGACTGTAGTCAAAGTAAAAGACGGGGCAATGATTATGATCGCAGGCTTGACAAAAAAAAGGGATGTTGTTGCAAAAGAATCAACGCCTATCCTGGGGAAAATCCCGGTAGTAAACTGGCTTTTTAGCAAGGAAACAATCGGCGAGGATACGGCGGGGCATACAGAACTGATAATTTTTATCACCCCGCATATTATTTCAGGAAACGTGATGATACCAAAGGACGAGGTTCCTTTGGATTTGACCTTAAAAAAACCAATCAAAGGATTTAAAAATGATGACTGACGAAAAACCAAAAAAAAGAAAATATAAACTAAAAACAATTTTTAGTCTTTGTGCTGCATTGTTTATCTGCTGCATATTTTTCGTATTTTCAGGTTTTGCTCAGGAGCACGCTTCAGGTAACGAAGCTAAAAAATCATCCGGAACAGAAGAAAAAGAGTTAATCTCTCTGGACTTAAAAGGCGTAGAGATTCTGGAATTATTTAAAATGCTTTCTATACGCACAGGCCTTAATATTATTCCCACAAAAAACGTTACCGGAAGGGTGAATTTATTTCTCAATAAGGTCGCTTTTGAGGATATTCTGGACATTATTTTAGTCAGTTATAACCTGGCCGCAGAAAAAAAAGGAAATATCATCAACGTAATGACTGCCACCGAGTATGAACAGGCCTACGGTAAAAGGTATAACGACAAACGCAAAGTCGTAAATTTAAAATTAAATTACGCAAAACCCAGGGACGTCTTTACTGCATTAACCGAGATTAAATCCGATATCGGTAAAATTGTTACAGATGAAGCAACCGGGTTAGTTATTCTTATGGATATCCCTGAGAAAATAGAGGTAATGAAAGAAATGATTGCTGAGCTTGACCAGCCAGCGGTTACCGAAATATTTGAGCTACAGTATGCCCAGGCTGAAGATTTAGAGGAACGCTTAACCAGCATTTTATCCGGAGAATCCCAGACGGTACAGGTAGATAAACGCACCAACAAAATAATGGTTACAGACTTAAAGAACAGGATGCAAGAGATAAGAAAAATGGTTGAGGAATTTGACGTTCCTACCAGGCAGGTTTTAATTGAGACTGATATCTGGCAGTTGGCACTTACCGATAAGTTTGAAAGGGGGGTTGACTGGGAAAAGATTTTTAGAGGGTTGGATAATTTAGACTTTGCAGGATATTTACCAATAAGCCTCACCAGTGCTTATCAGCAGATTTCTATGGGCACGGTAGCCAGCGATGATTATGATGCAACTATACAGCTGCTTTCCACTTACGGCAAAACAGATATTCTCTCACGGCCGCGCATAGCCGTAGTTGACGGCGAAGAGGCAAAAATACTTATTGGTTCAAAAGAGGCCTATATTACTACCACACTCAGCCAGGCAGAATCATCAACTACGACTTCGGAATCTGTGGAATATATAGATGTGGGTGTACAGTTAAGTGTTTCCCCGGAAATCAACCAGGATGGATTTGTGACTATGAAAATAAAACCCTCGGTATCTTCGGTAAGAGAAACATTAACAACCGACCAGGGCACGCAGGTTCCAATTGTAGAGACTAATGAAGTGGAGACTACAGTTAAGGTTAAGGACGGAAACACAATTTTTATTGCCGGCTTAATCAAAGAGACAAAGCAGGAATACACTTACGGCGTTCCCTTTTTATCGCGCATACCAATAATAAAATGGTTTTTCAGCAAATATCAGAGAGGGCCGGACTCCGGGCCGGTAAAAACAGAATTAATTATTTGCATTACTCCGCGGATTATCACCGGAGAAGAGGGGACCCTTAAAATAAGCAGCGGCTCCAAATTAGGAACATTAAAAGACCGAAAACAGGAATGAGAATAATAAATACGTTAATCATAATTCTGCTTTTGTTGTTCAGCGCGGCCGCCGGCTATCTCTATTTCGAATCTTTTAACCGCAATAAACAGTTAACGGCTTTACTGGAAGAATCAAGAAACGTCAAGGCGAGCCTGCAGGAGGAAATCGCCCAGTTAAGCATTGATCAGGATAATTTGCGGAAAGAAAATGAGAGGCTAAGGCAGGAGAGCCTGGATTATTTGAAAAAACAGCAGGAGATAAACCAAGAGCGCAAAAAAATGGAGGACGCGTTAAAAGAGCAGATTTCTAAAATCAAGGAGCTGGAGACAAAAATAGAAAACAAGGAAAAGGAAATACAGGAGCTTGAAGAAGCAAATTTGAAACTAGCGGATATTAATGACCTGGCCAGTAATGTTGCCATGATAAAGCAGAGGGCAAGGATTCAGGAGCTGCAGGCAGATTTAGTTGCCCTAAAGAAAGAATATAACAAACAAGAGGCAATCATGCATTATAACCTGGGGGTTTCTTACGCCAAAGGAAAAAACTACGAGATTGCCATTGATGAGTATGAAAAGGCGCTGGAATTGAACCCAGAAGACCCGGATATACATTATAATCTGGGCGTGATTTACGATGAGTGGCGCAGGAACCCCAAACGGGCAGTAGAGCATTATAGAAAGTATTTAGAGCTTAGGCCAGAGGCTGTGGATATTGACGAGGTCAGGGACTGGATTGAGAGGCTGGAGATTGAGTTTTAATTAATTATTTTAAAATTCCGTATTTGAAGAATTAATTTATTTATAAAAGCGAGACATTAAGAATAAAAAATAGATCTTGGGATAAAGCGATAGAATTTTATAGGAGGGTAATCATGGCTAAAAAGATAAAAATTGCCTTTTCTCTTACCTTTCCATTAGTAGCATTAATGATTTCTACGCTTTTTTGCGAGGAAATCATTTTTAAAACTAAGGTCAATGAAGATACAGTGGAAAGCGTTTTTTTTAAAGAATCTGAAGAAATTGCTAAAATAACAACAGACATAGAAGGTAATATTATTCAAAAAACAGGTAAGATTCCTGATGGGTAATCCTTAGAATACTATTCTAATAGGAAGTTAAAAGCCACGGCCAATTTTAAAAATAATAAGATTGATGGTAGGGCTGAAGTTTTTGATGAGAATGGAATGCTATTAATGGAATTTATTTATAAAAATGACAAATTACAGGGTAAGATAATAATTCAAGAGAATACTACAAATATCATCGAGAAAACCGAGGAAAATCATGAAGCTAAAGAATAAAGTAGCGCTTGTCACAGGTGGCAGCAGAGGCATCGGAAGAACAATCGTATCAGATTTTATCAAAGAAGGAGCAAGGGTCATCTTCTTATATAAAAAGAATTCAGAATCAGCTAAAAATTTGATTAAAGATTTAGGATCTAAAAGTAAAAAAGCCATAGCTCTAAAAGTCGATGTATTAGATTATCAAAAATTAGCAAAAAGTATTAATAAAATAATTAGAAAATTTAAAAAAATAGATATAGT
>QNCD01000048.1 GCA_003644385.1 Candidatus Omnitrophota bacterium | reverse complement strand
GAGCAGAGGCAATAAGGAGGAAGAAATGGCAAGTGAAAAAATGGATGGGATTATCAAATCAATTGAGGAGATGTCGGTTTTGGAGCTTTCAGACCTTGTAAAAGCGCTGGAGGAAAAATTCGGGGTTGAAGCAAATATGCCGATGATGGCTGCTGTTGCCGCACCGCAAGCAGGAGCTGGCCAAGCTGAGGAAGAAAAGAGCACTTTTACAGTTACTTTAACCAGCGCCGGAACCAATAAAATCGCGGTGATTAAAGAAGTCCGCTCTATGACTAGTTTAGGTTTAAAGGAAGCTAAAGAGCTGGTAGATTCAGCGCCTAAACCGGTAAAGGAAGGTGTAGCCAAACAAGAAGCAGAAGAAATGAAGAAAAAGCTTGAAGCTGCCGGAGCAACAGTAGAATTAAAATAGCCAGCAGCAAGCGCTAATTAAATTAATGGCACTTTCCGGGGATAGTGAAGAAGGATTTAAAGCGAGAAAAGTTCAGCCGGATAATATATAAGGAAGAAATGATTAAAAGAAAAAATTTCGGAAAAATAAAAGAACCTTATAGCCTGCCGCATTTTCTGGGTATCCAGAGAGAATCATACAAAGAATTTTTACAGATGGGGGTTCCTGTGGGCGAAAGAGAGCGTAAAGGCCTACAGGAGGTATTTGATGATATCTTCCCTATAGAAAACGAAAACCGCACTGTGCGCCTTGAATTTATCAGTTATTCGCTGGGTAAACCTCGTTACAACGTCAACGAGTCAAAAAGGCGGGCAGTAAGTTTTGCTGCCCCTTTAAAAGCCAAATTTAGATTAATCACTCCGAAGGACATAAAAGAACAGGATGCTTATTTCGGAGAAATGCCTTTAATGACCGATACAGGTACCTTTATTATTAACGGCGATGAACGCGTTGTAGTCAGCCAGTTGCAGCGTTCACCGGGTGTATCTTTTGAGGAAGAGCTGCATCCTACAGGCAAAAAGATATTCTACGGGAGGATTATTCCTTACCGCGGTGCGTGGCTGGAATTTAAATACGACCTTAACGAAACAATCTTAGCTTACGTAGACAGGCGCCGTAATTTCCCCGCTACCCAGATATTAAGAATCCTCGGTTTTTCCTCCGACGCAGATATCCATGCCGCATTCGGCAAAGAACACCCTGAGATTATAAATACCTTAAAAAAAGATTACACCAGGAACAAAGATGAAGCCTATCTTGATTTTTACCGGAAGATGCGGCCTACCGAACCGGTAACTAAAGAGATGGCGGAAGCTCTCTTTTATAGGTTATTCTTTGATACAAACAGATACGATTTGGAGAGAGCAGGCAGGTTTATATTGAATAGAAAACTAAGGATGCAGGTTTCGCTGGAGAAAAGAATCCTGGATTCAGATACAGTGATTAAGGTAATAGAATATTTGATAAACCTGAAGAGCGGCGAGGGTAAAATTGACGACATTGACCATTTAGGCAATCGTAGAGTGAAAACAGTGGGAGAACTGGTGCAGAATCAGGTAAGGATCGGGCTAAGCCGCATAGAACGTTCGATCAGGGAGAGGCTCAGCCTTATTTCAGATCTGGATACTTTAAGCGCCCATTATTTAATAAATTCCAAGTTGCTTTCCAATCAGGTCCGCGATTTCTTCGCACGCAGCCAGCTTTCTCAGTTTATGGATCAAGTAAATCCTCTGGCAGAAACAACGCACAAAAGAAGGCTGAGCGCCTTAGGCCCAGGAGGACTCTCAAGGGAAAGGGCAGGTTTTGAAGTGCGCGATATCCACTCCTCGCATTACGGCAGAATTTGTCCTATTGAGACGCCTGAGGGTCCGAATATCGGCCTGATTGCTTCTCTGAGCACCTACGCCAGGGTTAATCCTTTAGGCCTTCTTGAAACTCCATATCGTAAAGTAGAAGATGGCCGGGTTACCCGAAAAATTGAATACTTAACCGCTGATATCGAGGAAGAAAAAGTAATTGCCCAGGCAAACGTTCCTTTAGATGAAACAGGGAACTTCGCGGTTAAAGAAATCTCTTGCCGTCATAGAGGCGATTTTCCGAAAGTCTCACCCAAAGAAGTAGAATATATGGATGTTTCCCCGAAACAGCTGGTTTCGGTTGCCGCTTCACTGATTCCTTTCTTAGAGCATGACGACGCCAATCGCGCTTTAATGGGTTCAAACATGCAACGGCAGGCTGTGCCTTTGATGATTACCGAGCCTCCTATAGTAGGTACTTTAATGGAAGGTAGGGTTGCTGTAGATTCCGGTGCAGTAGTAGTAGCTGAAAACGCAGGCAAGGTTGTCAGCGTGGATGCCTCAAGCATAACCATTGGCAAGAAAATATATAAACTAAAGAAATTCATCCGTACTAACGCCGATACCTGTATTAACCAGAAGCCGCTGGTAAAATTAGGCCAGCGCGTTGAAGCAGGCGAAGTCATTGCCGACGGCATGGCTACAAAAAACGGGGAGTTGGCTTTGGGAAGGAATTTACTATGCGCTTTTATGCCCTGGAGAGGATATAATTTCGAAGACGCCATCCTGGTCAGCGAAAAAATAGTAAAAGAAGACATCTATACCTCTATACATGTTGAAAAATTCGAAGTCGAGGCCACGGAGACCCGGTTGGGTAATGAAGAGACCACCCGCGATATTCCCAATGTCAGCGAGGAGGCATTAAGGAACCTGGATGAAATCGGAGTAATACGCATAGGAGCAGAGGTTAATCCCGGAGATATCCTTGTAGGCAAAGTTACCCCTAAAACCGAATCCGAATTATCACCTGAAGAGAGGTTGCTGCGCGCAATATTCGGCGAAAAAGCAGGCGATGTCAGGGATACCTCTTTAATCGTGCCTCCCGGCGTAGAAGGTGTGGTAATCGACGTACATATTTTTCAGCGCAAGGATAGAGGCAGGAAGTCAAAAGAAGATAAGGCTAAAGAACGGGAGAAAGTCAAAGAGCTCAAGATTTACTACAAGCAGGAATTGGAGTTTTTACTGAACGAGAAAGCAGCCCGTTTAAGCAAGGTTTTAGGCGTAGATAAGGCAAAACTTGAAAATATAGATTTAAGCGATAACGAAGAAGCAAAGATTTTATCCGAATCTTTTGACGAACAGATGCGTAAGCTTAACGCTGAGCGCGACCAGGAAATCGAGAAAGTACGCCGGGGAGATGAGTTGCCCCCTGGCGTCTTAAAAAGGGTAGTGGTATATGTAGCTACAAAGCGAAAGCTCGCAGAGGGAGATAAGCTTGCCGGCCGCCACGGTAATAAAGGTGTAGTGGCCAGGATCCTACCCGAAGAGGACATGCCTTTTTTACCCGACGGCACAGCTATAGACGTAGTTTTAAACCCGCTGGGAGTTCCTTCGCGTATGAATGTGGGTCAGATTTTAGAGACGCATTTGGGCTGGGCGGCAAAAGCCTTGGGATTACAGGTTAGCAGCCCGGTTTTTGACGGAGCCTCGGAACTGGAAATCAGAGAATTGCTTAAGAAGGCAGGGCTTCCCGAAGACGGCAAAATAAATTTATACGATGGATATACCGGAGAGCCTTTTGATCAGACAGTAACCGTAGGCTTCATTTACATGATGAAATTAATCCATTTGGTTGATGAAAAAATCCACGCGCGTTCCATCGGCCCGTATTCACTGGTTACTCAGCAGCCCCTGGGGGGGAAAGCTCAATTCGGAGGCCAGAGATTAGGTGAAATGGAAGTATGGGCGCTGGAGGCATACGGAGCAGCTTTCACCCTGCAGGAAATGCTTACTGTAAAAAGCGACGATGTTTCCGGCCGCACTAAGATTTATGAAGCAATTGTAAAGGGAGAGCAGAGGCTTTCCCATGGCACCCCTGAGTCTTTTAATGTTTTAATCAAAGAACTGCAGGGATTATGCCTGGACGTAAATATGGTAAAAACTAAATAAAATGGAAGAAGATACCTTATTTGATTCAATCAGTATAAAAATCGCTGCTCCCGGAATAATGAAATCCTGGTCTAAAGGAGAAGTGCGAAAAGCCGAGACTATTAATTACCGTACCTTAAAACCGGAAAAGGACGGCTTATTTTGCGAGAAGATCTTTGGCCCGGTGCGCGACTGGGAATGTAATTGCGGTAAGTATAAAGGAATTAAATTTAAAGGGATAACCTGCGACCGCTGCGGGGTTACTATTGACCGTTCTTCAGTGAGGCGCGACCGGATGGGGCACATTGAATTAGCAGCCCCGGTGACACACATCTGGTTTTTTAAGGCTGTGCCCAGCCGCCTGGCTGCGCTTTTGGATCTTAGCCTCAGGGACCTGGAAAAAATAATTTATTATGAAGAATACGTTGTTATCGACCCGGGCTCAACCCCGCTTAAGAAAAAAGCGCTTTTAACCGAAGAAAAATTTCAGGAGGCCCTGGAAAAATACAGTTCTGATTTTAAGGCGAAAATCGGCGCGGAAGCAATAAAAGAGTTACTCTCGGAATTAGACATCGAAAGCCTCTGTAAGAAGCTGCGCCGGGATATTGAGAAGTCAAAAGAACCCCTGGGAAACCGCAAGGCGCTTAAGACCCTGAAAATAATAGAAGACTTTAAAAAATCCGGAAACAAACCTGAGTGGATGATTTTAGATATTCTACCGGTAATACCGCCTGATCTAAGACCGCTGGTCCCGTTAGACGGGGGAAGGTTTGCTACCTCGGACTTAAATGATTTATACCGCAGGGTAATCAACCGCAACAACCGGTTAAGAAAATTAATCGAGTTGAATGCGCCGGAAATCATTATCCGTAATGAAAAACGCATGCTCCAGGAAGCAGTAGATGCGCTTTTAGACAACGGCAGGCACGGACGGCCTGTATTAGGCGCGAATAACCGGCCGCTAAAATCACTGGCAGATATGCTTAAGGGAAAACAGGGCCGCTTCCGCCAGAACCTTTTAGGAAAACGCGTAGATTATTCGGGCCGCTCAGTAATCGTAGTTGGTCCTTACTTAAAATTGCATGAATGCGGGCTTCCTAAGCAAATGGCTTTAGAACTTTTTGAACCTTTTATCATAAAGAAGCTGCGCGAAAAGGGTTTTGTGCATACGATTAAAGGCGCGCGCAGAATGGTAGAGCACGGCAAGATCGAAGTCTGGGATATTCTGGATGAAGTAATCCAGGACCACCCGGTTTTATTAAACCGCGCTCCCACGCTGCACCGTTTAAGCATACAGGCCTTTCAGCCGGTTTTAATTGAGGGTAAATCCATAAAAATTCATCCTTTAGTCTGCACTGCCTTTAATGCTGATTTTGACGGCGACCAGATGGCTGTGCACGTGCCTCTTTCTTTGGAGTCGCAGTTAGAAGCCAAGATTTTGATGCTTTCAACCAATAACGTATTTTCTCCTGCTGATGGAAGGCCGGTGGTTTCCCCCACCCAGGATATAATCTTAGGAGCTTCCTACGTGACAAAAATAAAAGATGGCGCTAAAGGAGAAAACAAGATTTTCGCAAATGCTGACGAGGTGTTTATTGCTTACGGCGACAGAGAGATTGACCTGCATGCCATGATAAAATTAAGAGTCTTTTCCATCTTTGACCTTGAGGAAAGAAAAACAGTTAATCAGAAGCAGATTATCAGTACTACTGCAGGCCGGGTTATCTTTAATTCCCTGCTTCCGGAAGGATTCGGCTATGTAAATAAAGAATTTAATAAATCCTATATGCAAATAGTGATATCAGAATGCTACAACCGTTTCGGGCACAGCCGGACTATAAAATTATTGGATGATATTAAAAATTTAGGTTTTGAATTTTCTACTTTAGGCGGAATCTCAATCGGCGTGGAAGATTTAAAAATCCCCAAAGAAAAAGCTGATGTACTCAAGGAAGCAAAAAAAGAGGTAGACCGAGTTGAGGAGCAGTACCGCAAAGGTATTATCACTGACAGAGAAAGATATAATAAGGTAATCGACGTCTGGACGCACGCTACGGATAAGGTTTCCGATATGTTATTTAAGGAAATGGATCCTTTTAATCCTATATATATGATGGCGGATTCCGGAGCAAGAGGCTCGCGTCCCCAGGTAAGGCAGTTAGCAGGTATGCGCGGACTAATGGCTAAACCTTCGGGAGAAATAATCGAAAGCCCGATTACCGCGAATTTCAGGGAAGGGCTGACTGTATTAGAATACTTTATCTCTACTCACGGAGCGCGTAAAGGTCTGGCTGATACCGCGCTTAAAACCGCTGATGCCGGCTACCTTACTCGCAGGCTGGTTGATGTTGCTCAGGAAGTAATAATCATCGAAGACGATTGCGGCACGCTTAATGGAATCACCGTATCTGCGATCATTGAGGGAGATGAAGTAGTGGTTAGTTTAAGCGACAGAATCGTGGGAAGAGTAGCATTAGATAATATCGTGGATATTATTACTGATGAAGTAATCGTGGAACAGGGACAGGAGATTACCGAAGCAAAAGCGGAAATGATCGAAAAGCTGGGCATTGAAAAAATCCGCATCCGCAGCGTTCTTACCTGTGAATCCGGTAGGGGCGTATGCAAGAAATGTTACGGCAGAAACCTGGCTACCGGCAGATTAGTAGAGTTAGGCGAGGCAGTAGGCATTATCGCTGCCCAAAGTATCGGCGAGCCCGGGACACAGTTAACCATGAGGACATTTCATATCGGCGGCACTGCTTCCAGAATAGTCGCCCAGTCGTTTATCAAATCCAAAAATAAAGGGTTCATAAAATACCACAGCTTAAGAGTAGTTCCCAAGGACAATCAATTTGTTGTTTTAAACCGCAACGGCTCAATCAGTATTAACGACAAGCAGGGCCGGGAATTGGAGAGATACCCGGTATTACAGGGCTCATTTATTAATATTCCCGATGAGGGTGCAGTAGATAAAGATTTTGTATTTATCAGGTGGGATCCTTACACTTCTCCGATTCTTACCGAAGTAACCGGACAGGTAAAATATGAGGATTTACGGGAAAAAGTTACAATAAGGGAAGAATTAAACCCGGTTACCAAGTTAATGGAGAGGGTGGTGGTAGAGCATAAGCAGGAATATCATCCGCAAATATTGATTTTAGATGAATCAAAAGAAGTGCTTGGAATTTACCCTATCCCCATCGGAGCGCACATATTGGTAAAAGACGGGCAGAAAGTCAAGGCAGGAGAATTAATTGCCAAAATACCGCGCTTGACAGTCAAAACCAGGGATATTACCGGCGGGCTTCCTCGCGTAGCCGAACTTTTTGAAGCGCGTAGGCCAAAGGACCCGGCGATTGTCAGCGAAATTGACGGTTTTGTGGAATTTGGCGAAAGCAAAAAAGGCCAAAGGGTTATTATTGTCAAATCTCCGACCGGAATGAAACGGGAATATGTGATTCCACACGGAAAACATCCTAATGTTTATAAGGGGGATAAGGTTATTGCCGGCCAGCAGTTGTCTGACGGGCCGGTAGTCTTACAGGATATTTTAAGGGTTTGCGGGGATAAGGCCCTGCAGGAATATCTGGTTAATGAGGTTCAGGAGGTCTACCGCCTTCAGGGAGTGCGCATAAACGACAAGCACATTGAGTTGATCATCCGTCAGATGCTTAAAAAGGTGCGTATCGAAGACGCTGGGGATACCGAATTTTTAGCCACCCAGCAGGTAGATAAATGGAAATTTCAGAAAGAAAATTCACGGATTATTAAGAAAGGAAAAAAACCTGCGCAGGCTACACCTTTACTGCTGGGGATTACGAAAGCAGCTTTAACTACCGAGAGTTTTATTTCCGCAGCAAGCTTTCAGGAGACTACCCGTGTGCTCACCGATGCTGCCAGCTCCGGAAAAACCGATGAACTCTTCGGCCTAAAAGAGAATGTTATAGTCGGACACTTAATCCCTGCGGGAACGGGTTTTCATGATCATCGCGACATAGAAATAGTCAAGCAGGCAGAGACAAAAAAAGAAGAAAAAGCAAAAGAAAAAGAGAAAAAAAAGGAATAAACCTAAGGAAAGGCGTATGCCTACAATATCGCAGTTAATCAGATTAGGAAGGATATCAAAAAAGAAAAAGACCAAATCTCCGGCATTAAAAAGCTGCCCGCAGAGAAGAGGAGTTTGTCTTCAGGTGCGCACTATGACCCCGAAAAAACCAAACTCAGCTTTAAGAAAAATTGCCAGGGTCAGATTAACCACAGGCATCGAAGTAACTTCTTATATTCCAGGTGAAGGGCATAATCTCCAGGAGCATTCAATTGTCTTGGTAAGAGGCGGGCGCGTCAAGGATTTGCCCGGCGTGCGTTATCACATAGTTAGAGGTACACTGGATACTGCAGGCGTCAGCCAGCGTAAAAAGTCAAGGTCAAAATACGGAGCAAAAAGGGCTAAATAAATGAGAAGAAGAAAAGCGCCAAAAAGAGAAATGTTAGCAGACCCTAAATTTAACAGCAAGATTGTCGCCAGCTTTATCAATATGGTTATGCTTGAAGGCAAAAAGGCGGTTGCCGAGAAAATAGTTTACGGAGCCTTTGATAAAATAAAAGACACATTGAAGGAGCCGGATGTTTTAAAAATTTTCCATAAGGCGATTGATAACGCCCGTCCGCGCTTAGAGGTAAAACCCAGGCGTGTAGGCGGGGCAACATACCAGGTGCCTGTAGAAGTAAGGCAGGACCGCGGAACATCAATAGCCCTGCGCTGGATAAAGGATTTTGCGCGTAACAAAAAAGGCAAGCCTATGGAAGAGAAGTTAGCAGATGAGATTATCGCGGCTTTTAAAGGTGAAGGCTCTGCAATAAAAAAGAGGGACGATACGCATAAAATGGCTGAAGCAAACAAGGCTTTTGCGCATTTTCGCTGGTAATAAAGTATGTTTACTAAAACAAAACATTATCTTGAAAAAGTCAGGAATATCGGAATCATCGCGCATATAGACGCGGGAAAGACCACATCAACAGAACGCATGCTCTTTTATTCCGGTAAAACCTATAAACTCGGGGAAGTGGACGAGGGTACTGCGACCATGGACTGGATGGTACAAGAGCAGGAAAGAGGTATTACCATTACTGCTGCCTGCACTACTTTCAACTGGAATGATTTTACCCTTAACTTAATCGATACTCCTGGCCATGTGGATTTTACCGTAGAGGTGGAAAGGGCGCTAAAAGTATTAGACGGGGCAGTAGTAATTTTTTGCGGCGTAGGAGGTGTTGAACCGCAGTCAGAAACAGTCTGGCGGCAGGCAGACAAATATGCGGTTCCGCGGATTGCCTTTGTTAATAAGTTAGACCGCACCGGAAGTAATTTCTTTGAGGCGGTAAAGCAAATACACGATAAATTAGGGGCAAATGCCGCGGCTATACAGATACCCGTAGGCCAGGAGAACGATTTTAAGGGGATAATTGACCTGATTGACCATAAATTATTTTTATATAAAGACGACCTGGGCAAAGAAATAGAGGTAGCGAAAATTCCGCAGGAACTCCAGGAGGAAGCGGCAAAATACCACGCTATTTTAGTCGAGAGGCTGGCAGAAGCAGACGACCATATTATGGATAAATTTTTACATAGCCAGGAGATCTCTGCCGAAGAGATTAAGAAAGGGGTAAGGTCAGCCACCTTAAAAAACAAATTTATTCCCGTGCTCTGTGGCGCTTCTTTAAAGAATAAAGGGGTACAGCTTCTTTTAAATGCAATCTGTGAATACCTGCCTTCGCCTTTAGATGTCCAACCGGTAAAAGGAATCAAACCCGGGACTCAGGAATTCGAGGAAATTGTTGCTGATGATAAGGCGCCGTTATGCGCATTATGTTTTAAGGTTGCGGTGGATCCTTACGTCGGAAAATTAAACTATTTCAGGGTCTATTCGGGTAAGCTGTCTTCAGGTTCATATGTCTACAATGCCACCCGCCGCGAAAAAGAACGGGTGACAAAATTATTGCGTATGCACGCCAACCGCCAGGAGATAATCAAAGAAGCTCAAACCGGCGATATTGTTGCCGCAGTAGGCCTGAAAGAAACAAAGACCGGCGATACACTTTGCACAGAGCATGACCCGATATTGCTTGAGGCAATACATTTTCCTGAACCGGTCATTCAGGAAGCGATAGAACCTAAGACAAAGCAAGACCAGGAAAAACTAAGTTTAGCTTTACATAGACTTACCGATGAAGATCCTTCTTTCAGGGTGCGTTATAATCAGGAGACCGGACAGACAGTTATTGCCGGCATGGGCCAGCTGCATTTAGATGTGATTATAGACAGGATCATGCGCGAATTTAATATCGAGGCGTTAGTAGGCTCTCCCCAAGTTGCCTACCGGGAGACCATTACTAAAAAGCTGGTTTCTACCGGTAAATTCGTCCAGCAGACCGGCGGAAGGGGCCAGTACGGGCATGTGGTGCTACAGATGCAGCCGCAGGAGACGCCGGGAAGCGGAATTACTTTCGATAATAAAATTAAAGGCGGGGCGATCCCTCTTGAATTTATTTCGTCTGTAAAAAAGGGGGTTATGGATTCGGCAAGGAGCGGATGTTTAGCTGGATATCCGGTTACCGACGTGCATGTAGTATTAGTCGACGGCTCTTACCATGAGGTTGATTCTTCGGAGCTGGCTTTTAAAATGGCTGCGGCCATTGCTTTTAACGACGGCCTGAAAAAAGGCGAACCGGTTTTACTGGAGCCTATCATGGATATGGAAATCGTAGTCCCGGAAGAATTCATGGGGATGGTAATCGGAGATTTAAGTTCTCGGCGAGCCAAAATAACTTCTTTGGCAACTAGAGCGAATGTGCGCACAATCAGGACCTTTGTACCGATCGCAGAAGTATTTAATTACGCCACGGCTTTACGTTCTTTGACTCAAGGCCGCGCATCCTATACAATGGAGCCCTCTTTTTATCAAGAGGTGCCTTCACATATAGCGGAAAAAATCATAACCGGATTTAGTCCATCGGGAACAGGAAAAAAATTCAACACGGAGGTGTAAGAATGGCGAAAGAAAAGTTTGTACGAACTAAGCCGCATGTAAATATCGGGACCATCGGCCATATCGACCACGGAAAAACAACTTTAACCGCGGCGATTACGCATGTGTTAGCAAAAATGGGTAAGGCCACTGCCCGCGAATACGCTGATATCGCAAAGGGCGGAACAGTCAGGGATGAAACTAAGGTAGTGACGATTTCAGTTGCCCACGTTGAGTATGAAACTGACGCTCGCCACTATGCTCATATCGACTGCCCCGGACACGCTGATTATATTAAAAATATGATTACCGGAGCCGCGCAGATGGACGGAGCCATACTGGTAGTCTCTGCTGCAGACGGCCCGATGCCTCAGACACGCGAACATATTCTTTTAGCGAGGCAGGTCAACGTCCCTTCAATGGTTGTTTATTTAAACAAGACTGATTTGGTAACCGACCCGGAACTGCTTGACTTAGTAGAAATGGAAGTGCGTGAATTACTCACAAAATACGGTTACCCGGGAGATAAAACCCCGATTATTAAAGGCAGCTCAGCCAAGGCCCTCGCAGCAAGCGACCCGAATCACGAAGACTGCAAGTCCATCCTTGATTTAATGAAAGCTGTT
>QNCD01000047.1 GCA_003644385.1 Candidatus Omnitrophota bacterium | reverse complement strand
GATTAAACCTAAAAAAATATTTCGGCCTTGAGGTAAAAGTAAGAGGGGCAGGAGAAAGGCCGAAATCCTGCTTGATCGATGGCCTGCAATTATCAACCGGAGCAACCTACGGCAAGGGGAATATAAAAAAGATTAATGGCCGTAGAATCGAGATAATATTTAAAAGCAGGGAAAATAGCAGGCAGTTGAAATTCATTTTAAAGAACGCAACTTTAAAGAAACTTAACAGACTCAAAGGGCATAATGATTCTGAGGTTTTTGCAAAAAAATTGTATAGAACTTGCCCGTTAGAAATTTTTAATATTAATTCTTATAACTAGGAGTAAACTTATGGCACTTTCCGGATTGGATATTTATAAATTATTACCCAAGACTAATTGCCGCGAATGCGGATTTGTTACTTGTTTGGCTTTTGCGATGCAGCTGGCAAAAAAAGGGGTTTCCTTAGATAAATGCCCGCACTTAAGCGATGAGGCTAAATCTAAACTCCAGGCATCGAGCCTACCCCCGATAAAATTAAT
This sequence comes from Candidatus Omnitrophota bacterium, assembly GCA_003644385.1. Lineage (GTDB taxonomy): Bacteria > Omnitrophota > Gorgyraeia > Gygaellales > Profunditerraquicolaceae > B70-G16. The sequence goes on along the minus strand of QNCD01000047.1, from coordinate 11,203 downwards.
TACTATTGGAGAAGGCGAAAAGAGGCTTGAAATCGGCAATGAAACAGTATTATTCCGTCACGAAGAAAAATTTCATCACCCTTGCGGGTTGGGGTTTATTATCGAAGATAGCGAGGCTGATGAACAGATAAAGAAAAAGCTGGAAAAGATCAGCCAGTTAAAATTTGAGCGCATTGGCCAGCAATTGGAGGTTGACTTAATTGCTGTAAAGCAAACCAAAGACAGCAAAAGATTTCAGGAGGTAGTAAAATTAGTTTCTCAAAATTCAGGCTTTTCTTTAATACTGATGTGCAATGACCCTGGCATCTTAAAAGAAGTATTGCCGGCGGTTGCTGCTAAAAAACCGCTTATTCACGGCGCAAATGCAGAGAATGTAAATGATATTGGCAAATTAGCAAAAGAGTTTAAGGCGCCGGTTGTGGTTTGCTCTAAAGGATTGGATGATATCGCAGATTTGACCAAGGCTTTAAGCAGCCAGGGCGCCGAAGATCTGGTCCTGGATACCGGGGTGAAATCGGTGAAAGAAAAAATCTGGGAACTCACCCAGATCAGGAGATTGGCGCTTAAAAAATCCAACCGCAGCTTCGGCTATCCGATTTTAATATCCATAGATGCCAAGGATCCTTATGAAGAAATAATGGAGGCGGCAACTTATATTGCAAAATATGCGGGAATTATTTTATTAAAGAGCATAGAGAACTGGCAGGTCTTGTCGCTTTTGACGTTAAGGCAGAATATTTATACTGATCCGCAGAAACCTTTGCAGATTGAGCCGAAACTTTACCAGATAGGCCAAGCTTCTGATAAGTCACCTCTTTTAATTACTACCAATTTTTCGCTCAGTTATTATACGGTACTGGGGGAAGTGGAGGCAAGTAAGATCCCTGCGCATATCTTAAGCGTTGACACTGAGGGAATGTCTGTGCTTACTGCCTGGGCGGCGGAGAAATTTACTCCCGAGAAAATTGTAGATTCGTTGAATAAAGCCCATGCCAAAGAAGCCGTTTCACATAATAAGTTGATTATTCCCGGTTATGTGGCGGTAATGAGCGGGGATTTAGAGGAGAAGTCCGGCTGCCAGATTATTGTCGGCCCCAAAGAAGCCGCCGGTATACCTTCGTTCTTAAAAAATTTATAATTTCAGGGACGGTTCTGAAGCCAAAGCAAAACTGTCCCCTAAAAGGGGACAGTTTTAGATTGAGTTTAGAACCGTCCCGACAAAAAAGATGGGAAAATTTAAGATTACATTTTATCCGGATAATAAGACTATCGAGGTAGAGAAAGGAAAGACTATTCTCTCTGCTGCTATTTCCGCCGGGGTCTATATTAATTCCAGCTGCGGCGGAGACGGAGTCTGTGGCCGCTGCAAGGTAATCGTAAAAAGGGGCCAGGTAGTTTCTCAGCCTAGCGGAAGGATAAAACCGGAGGAGAGAAAGCAGGGTATTTACCTGGCTTGTCTGACAACAATTCAAAGCGATTTGGAGGTAGAGATTCCTGCTGAGTCTAGAATAGACATGGATAAATTAACCCAGGATGAGATAGATTTAAGGCTTAAAGGGCTTTTTTCAGAAAGTGAAGATGTCCAAGCCCAGGAATCAGCAGGTAAAGAAATTTTCTCGCATTCTCCCTTGGCTACCAAGTTATATCTAGAATTACCTCCTCCGAATCTCGAAGACAAAATCAGCGATTTAGAAAGATTATACAGGCAGATCCAGCGTATCCGGGAAATTCCGATTATGCAGACCGGCCTGTCCAATATCAGGCATTTAGGGGAGTTATTAAGGAATTCCGATTGGAAAGTAACCGTTACTTTAGGAAAAAGAAACGAGACAACAGAGATTGTACTTATTGAGCCGGGAGATACTTCTGTTAAAAATTTCGGCCTGGCCTTTGATATTGGAACCACAACTATCTCCGGACAGTTAGTTGATTTGAATAATAAAAAAATCCTGGGGACAAAGGCAACTTACAATAAACAGGCTAGTTTCGGAAGCGATGTAATCACCAGGATTATCTATGCGCAGCAGCAGGACGGCCTGGAGAAATTACACCATACAGTAATAGATTCCATGAATCAAATCATCCGGGAATTAGTGAAGGAGAATAATATCGATCTTAATAACGTAAATTGTATTCTCTGCGCCGGCAATACCACGATGGTTCATTTGCTTTTGAAAGTAGACCCGACTTATATCAGAAAAGAGCCTTATATTGCAACAGCTAATTTTGTGCCTACGACTCGGGCAGCTGAGTCCGGAATCAAAATAAACCCCCGCGGCCTTCTTTCTTGTGTACCTGGAGTTTCCAGTTATGTCGGGGGGGATATTACCGCCGGGGTTTTATCCTGCGCTATAGAAGACGAAGAAGATTTATGCTTACTTATTGACGTCGGTACTAACGGAGAGGTTGTACTCGGTAGCAGGGAATTTTTAATTTCAGCTGCAGCCTCAGCCGGTCCGGCATTTGAAGGTTCGGGAGTTGCCTGCGGAGTGAGGGCTGGCCGGGGCGCAATTCAAAAAGTAAAAATTGCCGCTAAGACTTTTGAAGTTTCTTACGATACCATCGGCAAGGCAAATCCGGTAGGGATTTGCGGCTCAGGTTATATCGATATTTTATCAGGTATGCTTGAAACAGGTATTTTAGATAAAGACGGAAAAATAAAGGAAATAAGCAGTAAGCGTATCCGCGATGGTGAAAATGGCCGTGAGTTTGTTATAGTTTTTAAAGAAGATACTGCTTCAAGCAGCGATATCGTAATTAGCGAGGTTGATATTGAAAATATTAAGCGCGCAAAGGCCGCAATTTACAGCGCAGCGATTACTTTGGTTAAACACATGGAGTTAGATTTTAAGGATATAAAAAAGATTTTCATTGCCGGAGGCTTCGGGACTTACTTGAATATAGATAATGCTATAAAAATAGGCCTGCTTCCTGATCTAGAGAGAGAGCGTTTTATTTTTGTGGGGAATAGTTCTTTAGCCGGAGCGCGGCAGATACTATTGTCTTACGAAGCAATGAAAAGGGCGAATGAAATTGCCAGAAAAATGAGTTATTTTGAGCTGTCTACGGAAGTAAAATATATGGATGAATATATGGCAGCTTTATTTTTCCCTCATACTGATTTGGCTAATTTTCCCAGTATCAAGATAAAGTAAAAATGGGTTACATTATTGCAATTGCCGGAAAAGGCGGAACAGGTAAGACTACCATAGCTTCTCTTATAATAAGAGTGATAAAAGAGCAAAGATTGGGTTCTGTTTTGGCGGTAGACGCAGATCCTAACAGTAACCTGGCTCAGGTTTTGGGGATTGAAGAAAAAGCGACAATAGGCGATATTGTCGATGAAATAGCAGCATCACCTGAGAAGATCCCACAGGGCATGGCTAAAGATACCTTCATTGAGTTTCAACTACAGACTGCGATTTCAGAAAGCGAAGGTTTTGATCTTTTGGCAATGGGCCGCCCTGAAGGAGCAGGCTGTTATTGTTATGTTAATAACGTATTGAGGAATATTGTCGGCAAATTAATTAATAACTACGATTATATCGTTATCGATAATGAGGCGGGCCTGGAGCATCTTTCCCGGCGCACTACCCGCAGTGCCGATGTTTTAGTAATAATTTCTGACGCAACTGTCGTAGGGTTAAAAGCGGCAAAACGCATAAAAGTTCTTTCTGAAGAATTGAAGATAAATATTAAAAAAAATCTTTTGATTGTAAACCGTCTGGATAAAGAAATAGAAAAAGAAAAAATAAAAGATTTGGATTTTAACTATATCGCAAAAATTCCTGATGATCCGGAAATATTTAAAATCAGCTTAAACGGAAGTTCAATTATGTCCTTAAAACAAGATTCAATTAGCCTTAATGCATTACGTAAGATAGGAGATAAAATATGGCGCAAGAATTAATGCTGGAAAAATGGTCAAGTGCGATTTCTGTAGTAAATATCGGCGCTACTAAAGAAGAAGGCGGCAGCCGCTCTAAAGTGATTAAAGTGGGAGGGCAGGCTACTTTACCTTTTTTATTTCCCGAAGGCAGCATTCCCAATAAACCGGTGATTGCATTCGAAATCTGGGATAGCGCGCCTATGGACTGGCCGGATACACTGAAGCAGCCTTTTGCAGATGTTTTAAATGATCCTTTGAAATGGGCAAAGAAATGCGTTGATGATTTTAAGGCAGAGTTGTTATGTTTAAAACTACAAGGGGCGCATCCGGATTCAGGAGATAAAAAGCCAGATGATGAGGCAGAGTTAGTTGAAAGAATATTGAAAACCGTAGATGTCCCGCTGGTTATTCTGGGTTGCGGCGATGATGCCAAAGATAATTTAGTCTTACCGGCATGCTCGGAAGCTGCAAAGGGAGAATGTTGCCTTATCGGCAGCGCAGTGCAGGACAATTATAAGACATTGGTTGCTGCGGTGTTAGCTGATGGTCACAATATTGTTGCCGAGTCTCCTATCGATATAAATATCGCCAAGCAGCTCAATATACTTATCTCTGATATGGGTTTATCTGTAGAGCGTATTGTGATCGACCCTACTATAGGCGCGCTCGGTTACGGTTTAGAATATGCTTACTCAATTATGGAGCGTGCGCGGCTTGCTGCTTTATCCGGAGACAAAATGATGGCCTGTCCTTTCATCTGTAAGGTAGGCCAGGAAGCCTGGCGGGCAAAAGAAGCCAAAGCAAAAATGACTGAATTTCCGGCCTGGGGCCCTGAGGCAGAGCGTGGTATAGCCTGGGAAGCAATTACTGCTACGGCCTTAATTCAGTCAGGCGCTGATATTCTAGTAATGCGGCATCCTGCGGCAATAGAGAAAGTGAATAAATATATAGATAATCTAATGACAAATGATAAAATACCAATGTCAAAATAAATTCAAATGACAAATAACAAAACCTTAAGGTTTGTCATTTGGTATTTGATATTTGTCATTCAATTGTTATTTGTGTTTTGTCATTTGTTATTTTAAGGAGGAGTCTCAGGAGATGTTTATAGTCGGCGAGTTGATTAACGGCATGTACCAGGATATCGGAAGAGCAATCAGAGAAAAAAATAAAAAGGTAATACAGGATAAAGCGCTTCAACAAATTAAAGCAGGCGCAGATGCCCTGGATGTTAATTGCGGCCCGGTATCCAAAGACCAGAGTTCTGATATTCAATGGTTAGTGGAGTCGATCCAGGAAGTAACGGATAAACCCCTGGCTTTAGATTCAAGTAAACCAGCGGTGATAGAATCAGGGCTTAAGGTAATTAAGAATAAAACGATCATTAATTCCACCACTGCTGACCTTGAAAAATTAGAAAAGTTGATTCCGCTGGCAAAACAATATAATGCCGAGTTAATCGGCCTTACTATCAGCACAAAAGGTATACCGCAAAATAAAGACCAGAGGCTGGAATTGGCGGCAACAATTGTAGCCAGCTGTAGCGATGCCGGATTCCCGATAGAGAACCTATATATAGACCCAATTGTTCTACCGGTTAATGTTGCCCAGGCGCAGATTAAGGATATTTTGGATTCAATAACAGAATTCAAAATAATTTCTGATCCGGCGCCTAAGAGTATTGTAGGCTTAAGTAATATTTCCCAGGGTACCTGTGTGAGAAATTTGGTTAACCGCATTTTTTTGACTATGGCAGTGGGATGCGGCCTGGATGCGGCGATACTCGATCCCTTAGATAATGACTTAATGGATGCGGCTATTACCGCAGAATTAATTTTAAACAAACATATATATTGCGATTCATTTTTAGACGCTTACAGAAAGAAATAGGATGAGGCGAATAAAGATTTTAAGGCATATTTTTAAATTACGCGGGTTAGGTGAGAGTTTTGTTATAGCAACAAAAGGAATAACTTACCTTTTTCTCTACCACCGTAATATGCGTATTATTTTTATATTAGGTATTCTTGCTTTTTTATTTGGCCTCCTGTTGCGCCTCACTGGCATTGAGTTGACTGTTCTTTGCCTGACTATTACCCTGGTATTTATGGCAGAGATTTTTAACACCGCCATTGAGATGTTGATGAGTGTCGTTAGTTCCAAATACCATTTGCGTATAAAATTAGTTAAAGACATTGCCGCGGCAGTAGTGTTGATTGCTTCGCTAAATGCCCTGGCAATCGGTTACGCTTTATTTTTTAAGAAAATATTTCCTTGAGAGAGCTAAGCTGTTAAATTAACTCTTTTGTTAATAATAAGTTTCAAGATCCGGTTTTGAATGAGAGGCGGCGTAACTCAGCCTGGCAGAGTAGTCGGCTCATACCCGATATGTCGACAGTTCAAATCTGTCCGCCGCCATGAATTTAGGTGGTTCTCCCGCCTCAATTATGAAGCGATAAGAGGCGGGATCCCGTTACTTATAACTAAAATTATTGTAGCGGAAAATCCAGTCGCCGTCACTAAACTTACGCGACTGGTCCTGCGAAGCAGGGCATAGTCGCCGTCACTTAACTAAGACCGCTTAAGGAGAACCAGGCTTTGCGCCTTTTATTAATAAAAAATTAGAAGGATCAGTTTCGGATGGTATAGGAGGCATGCAAGATGAGCGAAAATAAAATGACCAGAAACGGTTTTGCCGTTGCAAGTTTAGTGGTTGGGATTATTTCATTTTTTAGCTTTGCCGGGATGGAGAAGGCTATAGTAGCGGTTATTTTCGGGATACTGGCGTTAAAAAGTTTGGGCGAGGAAGACGATGCGGCCAGCAAGAAGTTTGCCAAAGCTGGAATAATTTTAGGCGCGGTTTCTTTCTTTTTGACTACGATTTTAATTATTAATTATTTACCTAAAATTAAAGAACAATTAAGACAACAGAATAGTGAAAAAAAACCGGCAATTATTGAAGAGCCGCAGGACTTAATCCCCCAGCCGAAATAATTATTCATTTCCGCTAAAAAACGAAATGTTAGAAACAGCAAGGAAAACAATCACGGGTTATAATCTGATAAAAAAAGGCGATAAGATAGTAATCGGAGTCTCCGGTGGGCCGGATTCCTTAGCTTTGCTTTATATACTAAACAGCCTTAAGAAAGAATTTAATCTAGAATTACAGGTGGCTCATTTAGACCATATGCTGAGAAAAGATTCTGCCGGAGACAGAGAATTTGTAGTGAAATTATGCCAGAAGATAAAAGTACCCGTTACTACGGCAGAAATCAATATAAAGGCATTATCGAAAAAAGGCTCCCAGGAAGAGATTGCCCGCAATGCGCGTTTGGGATTTCTATTTCGCGTAGCCAGAGAAATTAAAGCAAAAAAAATCGCCCTGGGCCATAATTTGGATGACCAGGCAGAAACAGTGCTGATGCGTATATTAAGGGGTTCGGGATTATACGGCTTATCCGGGATTCTGCCCAAAAAAAATATCGCCGGTTTTTTCCTTATTCGGCCTTTAATCCAGACTAAACGCAGCGAAATAGAAGCATTTTTAAGAAGAAAAAGGATCAGGCCAAGGCTTGATTCTTCTAATCTTAAAGATGTTTATTTCAGGAATAAAATCAGGAATAGGTTATTGCCTTTTTTAGAAAAAGGCTACAACAGGAATATTAAGGAAGTATTAAGCAATATGGCAGAGAGTATCGGCTATGACTATGACTACCTTAATTATTTAGTTGAGCGCAGGATAAACCCGGCTAAGAAAAAAATTTTACTCGCGCGCCTTGAGCGAATGCATATTGCTCTGCGTAGGCTTATTTTTAGAAAAGTTATCTCAAGGCTTAAAGGCAGCACCCGCAGAATTGGTTTTAGGCATATAAAAGAAATAGAAGATTTGATTTTTAACCGTCCTGTTAATTCCATTGTAGACCTGCCTAAAGGAATATCAGTAATAAAGCAGAAAAAGTACCTTACTTTTTATCTAAGATAAACTTGAATTGATGAGAATAGCTCTTTTTTTAAAACAATGGCAAGGGCCGTTGTTTTAGCTATAAACTCATTTAAATGCTTGATTTCATAGCTATTTAGGTATATAATTATTTTTTTGAAGGAGTGGATAATATGCCAACAAATAAGAAAGGACAACAGCAAAAAAAACAGGCTTTTAAGCGTTCACCCTGGGGTTGGATAATCGGGATCTTTGTCTTTTATATATTGATTACTTCTTTAAATATCCCTATGGTTGGAATCCCGCAGGAGCTGCCTTACAGTGAGTTTTACCATCTGGTAAAGCAATCTCCGGATACCATAAAATCAGTTACACAGACCGAAACTGTTCTCCAGGGTGAATACGTTAACGGAGAAAAATTCTTTGTAAATATTCCCGCAGAAGACCCTGAATTACTGGATTTGATGCGCAAGAATTTAAGGCGTTTTGAGATTAAGCCTCCGCGCACTTTTCTGGCGAATTTATTTTATTCGCTGGGGCCGGTAATCTTGATTATTCTTTTCTGGTGGATGATGGCTTCAAGGGGCGAGCAGCTCGGCAGCAGGATTATGAGTTTTGGCAAAGTCAGGCCTAAGATCCATGCTGAGAAACAGGGCGAAAAAGTGACCTTCAATGACGTTGCCGGGGTTGATGAAGCGAAAGATGAATTAACAGAGGTCATTGAATTTTTAAAAGACCCTAAAAGATTCCAAAGATTAGGAGGGAAGATTCCCAAAGGAGTTCTGTTGGTCGGCCCTCCGGGCTGCGGCAAGACTTTGATTGCCCGAGCGGTAGCCGGAGAAGCAGGGGTCCCATTTTTTTCTATAAGCGGCTCTGATTTTGTAGAGATGTTTGTCGGGGTCGGTGCAAGCCGTGTGAGGGACTTGTTTGAGCAGGGAAGGCGCGCGGCTAAAACTTCGGGCAAGGGGGCAATTATTTTTATGGATGAGATAGACGCAGTAGGGCGCCTGCGTTTTTCCGGTATCGGCGGAGGCCATGACGAAAGAGAGCAGACTCTCAATGCGCTTTTAGTAGAAATGGATGGTTTCAATACCGAACAGGGCCTGATTCTTATAGCTGCAACTAACCGTCCCGATACGCTTGATCCTGCGCTTTTAAGGCCGGGCAGGTTTGACCGGCATATTGTGGTAAACTTACCAGATATAAAAGGAAGAGAGGAAATACTTAAAGTCCATGTGCGTAAGCTGAAATTTGCGCCGAACGTAGATTTAAATTCCATAGCCAGCCAGACCCCTGGTTTTTCAGGAGCCGATATTGCCAATCTTTGTAATGAAGCCGCACTATTGGCGGCAAGAAATAATAAAGATGCGGTAGAAACTTCAGATTTTGAGAAATCCATAGAGAGGGTCTTGATGGGGCCTGAAAAAAGAAGTAGGATTCTATCCAAAAAGGAAAAAGAAATTACTGCTTTTCATGAATCAGGCCATGCCTTGTTATCTTTACTTTTGCCAGGGGTAAATCCTCTGAAAAAAGTTTCCATAATCCCGCGCGGTTTAGCCGGAGGGTACACGTTTACTCCGCCGCTGGAAGACAGGCACTATTGGTCAAAAACCGAATTGATGTCAGAAATAACCCTTATGTTAGGCGGAAGGGCTTCTGAAGAGACAAACCTCAACGAAGTAACTACCGGAGCGCAGAATGATTTAAATATGGCTACGCAGATGGCCAGAAAAATGGTTTGCCAATTCGGGATGTCTGAGAAATTAGGTCATGTCTCCCTTGGTAAAAGAGAGGGTTTGATTTTCTTAGGCCGCGACCTGGTTGAGGAGCGCAATTACAGCGAAGAAACCGCCCATTTAATCGACGAAGAAGTCAAGAAAATCGTGGATGAAGCTTACGTAAAAGCAAAAGAAATTTTACGCAAAAATCACGATAAATTAAAGCTTTTATCCAGCACTCTTCTTGAGAAAGAAGTTTTAGACGGAGAAGAAGTTAAGCGGCTAATCGGCATCGAGAAGAAGGAGCCCGGTTAATATGCGTATAATCCAGGTCTCTGGCTGCCAGGATTTAAGGCAGATAATGCAGCAGATCAAAGTAGATAGTTATGGTATCAAGTTAATGGTACCGAAGGCATTAAGTTATCTTTTAAAGATTGACAACATACCCTGCATTACCGCCAACATATTAAAACAGGAAATGCTTTCTTTGGGCGCAGATGCTGCTGTTTCGCGGGATGCATTGACCGGCAGGTGCAAAAAAACAGATTGTTTATTGATGGGTACGCTTTCTCAGTTTAACCGGTTGGCTGGAAAACTTAACCGCCAGCCTTTTGGTTTAGACCAGATGGGTAAAGAAATACAATTCAACCTTAATAATTATCAAAGAAAATGTTTTTCACTTGATTTAAACGGGCGTAAATTAAATTTAAAAAAACGCGCCCATATTATGGGCGTAGTAAATTTGACTACTGACTCTTTTAGCGGCGACGGGCTTTATAAAACACAATATACTGCGTCCGCGAATTATATTACAGATTATACAAAAAAGCTGATAGACGAAGGCGCTGATATTATCGATATCGGGGGAGAATCAAGCAGGCCCGGAGCAAAACCTGTTTCATTAAAGGAAGAGCTCAACCGCATAATACCGGTAATTAAAAAATTAAGCAAAAAAATAAAAGTTCCTATTTCTATTGATACGTATAAGCCAGAAGTCGCCAGGCAGGCAATGGATTCAGGCGCCGCTATTATTAACGATATTACGGGCTTAAGGGGCCCGAGGATGCTTAAGGTAGCGGCAAGATACAAGGCAGCGGTAGTGATTATGCATATGCAGGGTAATCCGCGCACCATGCAGAAAAATCCTGTTTATGTATCATTAATTGATGAGATCAGTGGATATTTCAAATCTGCCGTAAAGCGCGCAGAGGATTCCGGAATTGACGCAAAAAAAATTATTATTGACCCCGGGATAGGTTTTGGTAAAACCCTTAAGCATAATCTGGAGATATTGAAAAAACTCAAAGAATTCAAAATATTAGGTAAGCCTATATTGATAGGCACTTCCAGAAAATCTTTTATCGGAAAGGTATTGAATTTACAACCGCAGCAGAGAATATTCGGCACTGTTTCAAGCTGCATCATAGCCGTTAAAAACGGCGCTAATATCGTCAGGACTCATGATGTCAAAGAAGTAAAACAGGCCTTAAAAATTTTAGAAGCAGTAAATAACAATTAATATTTTAATAATGGTTCCATCGCAAAATGAATGATACGAGATAGACACTCTTCTCGGTATGGTGGGTTAGATATTAGGATATACTAAGCCGGCAAAGATGTCAAAAGCAATTTTTATAAGGAATAACTCTATAT
>QNCD01000046.1 GCA_003644385.1 Candidatus Omnitrophota bacterium | reverse complement strand
TTTTATTCTTTCCGGCCCTTCCGGTTCGGGTAAAACCACAATTTTAAAAAATCTTTTACGGGATAAGCGTTTGCGCGGCAAACTGGTGCGTTCGGTTTCTGTGACTACGCGGCCGAAGAGATCAAAGGAAAAGGAAGGCAGGGACTACTTTTTTATTAGCAGGCAGGAGTTTCAACGAAAATTAAAATCAAAAAAACTTCTTGAATGCACTGAATATTTAGGGTATTTTTATGCCACCCCAAAAGATTTTATAGAGAAAGAGGTTAAAAAAAATAAAAATATAGCCCTTTGTTTAGACTATAAAGGAGTTTTGCAGATAAAAAAACATTTTCCCCACGCCACAGTCACAATATTCATTCTTCCGCCCTCGGTTAAGGATTTATTAAAGAGGATTCGTAAGCGTTGCGACAAAACTAAAGAAGCAGAAATAAAACAGCGCCTGAGGCTTGCGCGGAGCGAGCTTTTATCGGCCAACAAATACGACTACCGCGTCGTAAATAAAAATTTGCCGCTGGCAACTAAAAAAATAAAAAATATTATATTAAAGAAAATTAAGCGTTAATAAAGGTGGTGCTAACGGAGGTGCTTATATGCCCTACATTGCTTTAGAAAATCTTTTAGATCACAGCACAGGTTCTATATATAAAATGGTGATTTTGGCGGCGAAGAGGGCTTTGGAGATCGCCGAGGGTCAGCCGCCGTTAGTGGAAATGAATTCCTCAATTAAGCCGTCAACGATAGCATTGCATGAAATCTCCGTCGGAAAAATAAAATACAAAAAAATAAAAGCGCAATAATTCAATATGGCTAAAAACATTATTTTAGGGGCAACCGCAAGCATCGCGATATATAAAGCCTGTGAAATTATCCGCCGGCTGCAGGATGAGAAATTTACGGTGACTGTGGTGATGACCGAAGAGGCCAAGGGGTTTATCCGGCCGACTTTATTTATGCACCTCACCGGCAAACCCGTTTATCATCGTTTATTCGAAGAGCCCGGCAATTGGCAGGCAGAGCATATAGCATTGGCGGATAAAGCAGATTTAGTTTTAATTGCTCCGGCTACCGCCAACATTATCGCTAAAATTGCTGCCGGGATATGCGATGATTTATTAACCTGCGTTATCTCGGCAACAAAAGCTCCGGTTTTGATTTGTCCGGCGATGAATGAAAATATGTACGCAAATAAAATTCTTCAGGCGAACATTAAAAAACTGAAATCCCTGGATTACGGATTCGTAGAGCCTGTAAAGGGCCGCCTGGCTTGTAATAAAATCGGCATAGGCCACCTGGCTGAGGTAGCAAATATTATCAAAGCAGTTAAAAAGGTTCTTTAGAGACTATGGCGTGGTAGCCAAGTGGCAAGGCAACTGTCTGCAAAACAGTTATACACCGGTTCGAATCCGGTCCACGCCTTGAATTATAACCTATTGAAAATAAAAGAGCTATAATACCAGGTCTTAACTTATAGTTAATGCCGCATAAGAGAAAAGAATTAAAAATCCAGGGCGCTAATCTTTGGTATTTAGTGGGATTAATTACCAGCGACGGATGTTTATCGTCGGATAGACGGCATATAGATATAACTTCGAAGGATTATAATTTTCTTAGCCCCATTAAAAATCTAATCTGGATACGCAATAAAATCGGAATTAAATATGGCTATAAACAACAGAAATCTTTTCGTATTCAAATTGGGAATACAAATTTTTATAGTTTTCTTTTGGCGCTAGGACTAACCCGTAAAAAATCTTTAACGTTAGGCATATTAGATGTACCGAGGCAATTCTTTATGGATTTCTTGAGAGGCTTAATCGACGGTGATGGTTCTACGCGTAGTTGGAGGCACTCCGTTAATTTCGGGATACAGTGGTCGTTACGGATTTATTCTAGATCTAAGAAATTTTTAGAATGGCTTGCCGGCCAAATAAAAGAATATTTGAAGTCAGATCAGAGGGGAAGCCGTATCTTCACAATAAGCAAGATACGGTTTATCTTTTAAAATTTGAAAAAATGGCAGCGAGAGAGGTCGCTAAAAATTGTTATTATGAAGGCTGCTTTGGCTTAGAAAGAAAAATAGCTTTAGCCAAAGATTGTATTAATTCTTATAGAGGCTGGAGTAAGAGCAGAACGACTTCTTGTGTATCAACGCAATATCCCGGGCAGGTGGTGGAACAGGTATACACGAGGGCCTTAAAAGCCCTTGGTCGCAAGGCTGTGAGGGTTCAACTCCCTCCCTGCCCATAAATTTTGCTGCGCAAAATTTATCCCGAGGACGCCACATTAAAATAATTGAGATTCGACGAGGGATAAGGGCTAATAGAAGTAGTATTCAGGCGAGCGTAATTTTGCGGCAAGCAAAATAGCAAGCGGCAGTACCAGCGGCAGCGATAACTTAAACATTATGGGCGCTTAGCTCAGTTGGTTTAGAGCGTTTCCTTGACATGGAAAAGGCCACAGGTTCAAGTCCTGTAGCGCCCACCAGTTTAACGGTAAAATTAAAAGCGCGAATATCATGGACATAAATACACTGAGGCATTCGTGTTCTCATGTTATGGCCGAGGCGGTAAAAGAGCTCTGGCCTGGGGTTAAATTAGGCATTGGCCCGGCAATCGAGGATGGATTTTATTACGACTTTGATAAAAAAGAGCCCTTTACCGATGCGGATTTAGCTAATATTGAAAATAAGATGCGCCAGATTATTGCTAAGAACGAACCTTTTATAAGAGAAGAGCTTACTAAAGAAGAGGCATTGAAGCTTTTCCAGGGCCTCAGGGAAGATTTTAAGGTGGCGCTGATTAAAGAGCTGCCCGAAGAGAAAGTTTCTATTTATAAGACCGCAGAGCACTTTATAGATTTATGCCGCGGCCCGCATGTCGCCTCAACCGGCGAAATCAAGGCTTTTAAATTATTGTCTGTAGCCGGAGCATATTGGCATGGGATAGAGACTAACCCCATGTTGCAGAGAATTTATGGGACCTGCTTTGCGACGGAAAAAGAACTAAAAAATTACTTAGATAATCTAGAAGAGGCAAAAAAGCGCGACCATAGAAAATTAGGGCCGGTATTGGAATACTTTGACATATATCATCAAGAGGCCGGGCCGGGCCTGGTTTTTTATCATCCTAAAGGAGCACTACTGCGCACAATTATCGAGGACTATGAGAGAAAAGAACATTTAAAGCGCGGCTATCAGATAGTGATTACGCCCCATATCATGCAGTCGGAACTTTGGCAGACCTCCGGGCACTACGAATATTATAGAGAAAATATGTATACCTTTGACGTGGAAGGCAGAGAATTCGTGGTTAAGCCGATGAATTGCCCCGGGCACATTTTGATTTATAAATCCAAGACCAGGAGCTACAGAGATTTACCGATCAGGCTTTTTGAGCTGGGCACTGTCTATCGTCATGAAAAAGCAGGAGTTTTACACGGCCTTTTACGCGTGCGCGGCTTTACCCAGGATGATGCGCATGTATTTTGTTTACCCGGACAATTAAAAGATGAGATACAGGCGATCATTGATTTTGTTTTTGATACCATGAGAGTATTTGGTTTTCAGGATGTGGGGATTGAACTCAGTACCCGGCCAGAAAAATATATAGGCACAGAAGAAGATTGGCATAACGCCACTCGGGCATTGGAAGAGGCTTTAAAAGATAAGAAATTATCTTATGATATAAATGTAGGCGACGGCGCTTTTTACGGGCCTAAAATAGATATTAAGTTAAAGGATGCCCTAAACCGCAAATGGCAATGCGCAACCATACAGTGCGACTTTGCCCTGCCTAAAAGATTCGGCTTGGCTTACGTTGATTCCGACGGCCGGGGAAAGCAGCCGATTATGCTACACAGGGTACTGTTAGGAAGCCTTGAGCGATTTATCGGAGCGCTTATAGAACATTACAAGGGCGCTTTTCCATTGTGGTTGGCGCCTACGCAGGTGACTATTCTACCGATAAAAGATTCTTTGGCGGAATATAGCAGGCAAGTAAAAAACTCTTTGGAAAATAAGGCTATAAGAGTAACAGTAGATAGCCGCAACGAGACTCTGGACAAAAAAATCCGCCAGGCAGAATTAGAAAAGGTCCCTTATATTTTAGTTGTAGGCGAGCGGGAATTAAAAAAAGGAGAAGTTGCTGTACGAAAGAGCGGAGAGGGCGATAGAGGTAGCATGCCCTTGGATAGATTTATTCAAGAATTGGAAAAGCAGATAACAGAGCGTAAATAAAAAGTATTTTTGGCGTTTAAGCTTACGCCATACACTTTAAGGAGGTGGTAACAATTAAAAAATTTATTCGAATTAACGAAAGAATCCGCACTCCACAGGTTAGGGTAGTCGGACCTGACGGCAACCAGCTGGGGATTATGCCAATACAGAAAGCCCTGGAAGCGGCTAATCAATACGAATTAGACCTGGTAGAAGTCGCTCCGTCAGCTACGCCGCCGGTTTGCCGAATTGTCGATTATAGTAAATTTAAATATGATCAAGAAAAGAAAGAGCGCGAGGCCAAGAAACACCAGAGGCAATTCCGCATAAAAGAAATACGCCTGAAGCCCAATATCGACGAACACGATTTAGAGATCAAGGTTAAACACGCTATCGCTTTCCTAAAGAAAAAAGAGAAAGTAAAAGTAAGCCTTTTTTTCCGGGGCAGGCAGATGGAACATGTGGATTTAGGCAGAAAAGTTCTTGACAGGTTTATTTTAGATATACAGAATGACGGCCAGGTAGAAAGAAATCCGGCCATGGAAGGCCGGATAATGTCCTGCGTTGTCGGACCAAAATAAAAATTAAAAGTAAAAAATTCTTTGTAAACAGCAAAAGACAGGTATAATAGGTAAAAAAATTAATCTTTACTATTTATTTAAGAATAAAGGCGGGATAAGGCATGGGAAAATTAAAGACAAAAAAAGGCGTTAGAAAGCGCTATAAGATAACCAAGAAAGGCAAGGTTAAACATTCTGCCAGCGGCAAGAGCCATCTTTTAACAGAGAAAAACTCCAAAAGGATTCGCAGCCTGCGCAGGCTAAGGAGTATCACTAACAAGCGCATTTCCAAGCAGATTAAGAGAATGCTGCCTTATGGGTAGGTAAAAATAAAATATTGATAAAAAAACAGCAACTAAACCAAGAATAACTAACGGAGTGGTTCATAATGAGTAAGGTTAAACACAGCGTAGCTTCAAAGAGAAGGAAAAAAAGATTATTAAAAAGGACAAAGGGCTACTGGGGCGACCGCAGTAAGCAATATCAGCAGGCGCGGCGCAGCCTTATGCATGCTTTGGTTTATGCATACCGCGACCGGCGCAACAAAAAAAGAGAGTTCCGCAGGCTCTGGATTAACCGCATCAATGCTGCCTGTAAGTCTGAGGGTATCAGCTATAGCAGCTTTATCCACGGCTTAAAAAAGGCAAAAGTAGGCCTTGACCGCAAGATTTTAGCTGAGGTAGCAGCAACAGATACCAAGGTATTTAAAAAGCTCGTTGAGATAGCCAAGGGTAAATGAAAGATGACAAAGCACAAATAAAAAATCCGGGTTTTGTCATTAGGGAGAATCAAATATGCACGTAATAATTGTAGGTTGCGGCAGGGTTGGTTCAGAATTAGCCAGGCTTTTATCCAGCGAAAACCATAACGTGGTGGTAATTGATAAAAATGCCGCTTCTTTTGAACGCCTGGGAGATACTTTTAACGGCTTGACCTTAGTCGGTAACGGCTTTGACTTAAATCTGCTTAAGCAGGCAGGAATAGAGAAGGCAGACGCTTTCTGTGCTGTAACCAACGGAGACAATACTAACCTGATTTCTGCCCAGGTAGCCAAAAATATGTTCAAGGTGCCCAAGGTGATCTCCCGCGTTTATGACCCGCACCGGGCGCATATTTATTCCAACTTAGGGCTGGATATTTTAAGCGGGACAGCGCTTTTTGCCTCGATTATCAGGGATAAGATTATCGAAAGCCGCTTTTCCAGCTACTTAATTGAGTCAAAAGACATTGGAGTTATTGAAATAGAAATCAAAGATAACTGGGTAGGCAAAAGCATAGAGGAAATTAACATTCCTCAGGAATTTTTGGTTGCGGCAATCAGGCGGCCAGAAGGGGTTTTAATACCCGGGCCCGGCACAGTATTAAAAGCACAGGATAAATTAATGGCCGTGGTTAAAGTAGCCAGCTTAGATAAAATAAAGAAAAAGTTTAATCTTTAATGCGGGGAATCGGATGTATATTTTAATAATAGGTGCGGGGAAAGTGGGTTATTTTTTAGCGAAAAGGCTTAAAGAAAGCGGCCACACCGTAAGCATGGTGGATAAAGACAGGCAATTATGCGAAGAAGTGGCAAAAGAGCTAGAAGTTTTAGTGATTAACGGTGACGGCTGCGAGCCGGAAATATTAGAAGAAGCCAGCATTGAGCGTGCAGATGTGGTAGCCGCCGTTACTACCGACGATGAAGATAATCTGATTGTCTGCCAGCTGGCCAAAGAACGCTTCAAGGTCCGCCGTACCGTCGGGAGAGTGAACAACCCGAACAACGAACACACCTTTGCCGAATTAGGCGTAGATGTGCCTGTAGATTCTACGGAGATCATTTCCAAGATTATTGAGGAGGAGGTCTCCTTTTCTGATTTTGTCAACCTGATGAGCTTTAAGCGCGGTAAACTCGCTATCGTGCGCGTAGACTTGCCGGAAGACTCTCCGGTGATAGAGAAAGAAGTGAAAGATATAAAATTACCCGCCAATTCCGTATTAGTTTCTATTGTCAGGGGTGAAGAGGTTATTATACCTAAGGGCGATACTGTTTTAAAGCCCGGGGATGATATTATTGCTATAACCAAGATAGGCAGCGAACCCCAGCTGTTGAATTTACTAATCGGTAAATTATGAAATTTAAATTTCCCCTTAATCCCATTCTGGGTATTACCACCGAAATTGTCTATGCCTTATTTATTATGCTGGCAGCGTTTTTGATCTGCCTGTTAACCAGTCTTCTAAAATGATTGTCAAGCCTTCTATCATTGACATAAAAAATATCGGTTATTATTTAGGAAAGATAATTTTAGGCCTCGGCTTTGTTATGATTATACCCGTTATAATGGGCCTGGCTTTAAATGAGATAAATCCGGTATTGGATTTTTTGATTACTATGAGTATAACCCTTATATTCGGCTTGATTTTAACTAAACTGTGTTTTACGGATAAAGAGTTGACTTGGATGCAGGGTATGATTGTGGTTGCTCTTTCTTGGTTTGTGGCAATGATACTTGGGGCAATACCGCTATATCTAAGCGGCCATTGGGCATCGTATCTGGACGCCTGTTTCGATGCCATGTCCGGGTTTGCCACAACGGGTTTAATTTTAGTACAGGACCTAGACCACCTTTCCTTTACACATAATCTCTGGCGCCACCTGAGTATGTTTATCGGAGGGCAGGGCATAGTTATCGTAGCCATTTCTTTATTTATGGCCGGCATACCCGGAGTATTAAAGATGTACGTGGGCGAAGCGCGCGAAGAAAAGCTCCTGCCTAATGTAATCCATACCGCAAGGTTTATCTGGCTAGTAAGCTTTGTTTATTTGCTTTTAGGCACGATTGCCTTGGGTGTTATCGGGCTGAATAACGGCATGAAGCCTTTTAATTCCTTTTTCCATGGGGCATGCATTTTTATGGCTGCTTTTGATACCGGAGGCTTTACGCCGCAGTCACAAAATATTCTTTACTATCACAGCTTTGCTTACGAAATTGCCACTATCGTGATTATGCTTTTAGGGGCAATGAATTTTAAATTACACTACCATCTCTGGACTGGTCATCGACGCGAGATTTTCAGGAATATCGAAACCTCAGCGCTCTTTGTTATGATTATGGTCTGCTTTGGCGTGGTTGTTTTTGGCCTAAGCCAGCTGAATATTTATCCTAGCGCCATTACATTATTTCGAAAAGGATTTTACCAGCTGATTTCCGCACATACGGGCACGGGTTACTCTACATTATACTCCGGGCAATTAATCGGGCAGTGGAATCATTTGGCTTTGCTAGGGATTATTATTGCTATGGCTTTGGGCGGCAGCACTTCCTCTACAACCGGTGGGATTAAAATGCTGCGCGTGGGCATTATTTTCCGGGCCCTGCAGCAGGATATTAAGAAAATAATCCTGCCGCCAAAAGCGATAGTGGTGAAGAAGCTACACCACATTAAGGAAGTTTTTCTGGAAGACAAACAGGTAAGGTCGGCTTTATCAATTACCCAGATATATTTAATATTATATGTTGCCGGCGCAGTCGCCGGCATGATGTTTGGTTACCCGCTGTTAGATGCTTTATTCGAGTCTACGTCTGCGGCAGCTAATGTTGGTTTATCCTGCGGCATTACAGAACCGGCTATGCCCGCGGCCCTTAAGATAATATATATATTCCAGATGTGGGCCGGACGGCTTGAATTCATGGCTATTTTTACTTTAATTGGGTTTTTTGTAGCAGCGATTAAGGGGGAAAGATGATTTATATTAAGTACAGAGTACAACATGCAGCTTGGCGTAGGTTGTGCGCTGCGCTCGTTTATTTTCTGTTTTGTGCAGGAGCGTGTTTTGCCGAGGGTCTCTCAAGCAGTGAATTAATCAAGAACGCCGACAAATACAATGGCCAAGGCGTAGTTTATGAAGGAGAGGTTGTCGGAGATATTATGCTGCGCGGCGATCACGCATGGCTTAATGTTGATGATGGCAAAAAAGCTATTGGCGTATGGGCCCATCGGGAATTAACCAATAATATCAGCTATACAGGCAGCTATTATACCAGGGGCGACATAATCCGGGTAAGCGGAATTTTTCAGCGCGCCTGCCCTGAGCACGGCGGTGATCTGGATATTCATGCGCAAGGTTTAGAGATAATAAAACCGGGTAGGCAATTTAACCGCATAATCAACACCCGGAAATTAAATTTTGTAATTATTTTATTCGCTATATTAATTTTAATATGGATATTGAGGCGATACAAATAACCTTTGAATCGGAAATACAAAATCTTAAAAGCGCCGAAGAATTAGAGGGCCTGCGCATCAAATACTTAGGCAGAAAAGGAATCATTGCGCATTTAACCTCGCAAATTCCTTCTTTGCCGCAAAGCGAACGCGCCGGCTTTGGAAAGAGGGTTAATAGCTTGAAAGATAAAATTACTGCCCTGATCGAAGAAAAACAAAGAAACCTTTCTTTGAATCAAGGCATTTCTCAGGGTGCGGGCGCAGATATTGGCATGCCTGGTATAGCCCAAGAGCTAGGCAGGCTTCATTTACTTACACAGGTCATTGATGAAATATGTGACATATTCCAGCGCATGGGCTTTTCCGTAGTTGTGGGGCCTGAGATAGAGACAGAATACAATAATTTTACCGGTTTAAATATACCTCTGGAACACCCTTCCCGCGAGGCATTCGATACCTTTTATATCCAAGATTACCCCAAGCTGCTCTTGCGTTCGCACACTTCTCCGGTGCAGATCCGTGCCATGAAAGCGCAAAAGCCGCCCCTGGCAATTATTGCCCCGGGCAGAGTATACCGTCCGGATGCCGTGGATGCCAGCCACTCTTTTATGTTTCATCAGATCGAAGGCTTTATGGTCGACCAAGATATCAAGTTTTCGGATTTAAAGGGAGTCTTAGAAGTATTTGCAAAGGGTGTTTTTGGAGAAGATATTAAGATGCGCTTTAGGCCGCATTTCTTTCCTTTTACCGAACCCTCGGCCGAGGTAGATATTTCCTGCATCATTTGTAACGGAAAAGGTTGTTCTGTCTGCGGAAGAAAAGGATGGCTTGAGATTTTAGGAGCAGGTATGATACATCCCAAGGTATTAAAGAACGTCGGTTACGACTTTAAAAAATACTCCGGTTTTGCGTTTGGTATGGGCGTAGAAAGAATAGCTATGCTTAAATATGGGATTAATGATATACGATTATTTTTTGAAAATGACTTAAGGTTTTTAAAACAATTCTAAAAAATGAAAGTTACCTATAATTGGCTGCGTGATTTTGTAGAAATTAAAATTTCTCCCCAGGCCCTGGCCGAAAAGTTGACTATGGCCGGCCTTGAGGTTACTTCTTTAGAGAAGAAAGATGGGGATTATGTTTTTGATATCGAAGTTACCCCTAACCGCTCCGATTGTTTAAGTGTGATAGGGATTGCCAGGGAGGTGGCTGCGGTTACCAATAAAAAACTTAAATTGCCGGGGGCTAGCACGTCACCACGCTACCACGCCACCAGTCATCATCGAACAGGAAAATTAAAGATTAAAATCGAGGATAAAAAAGATTGCTCGCTTTATACAGCCAAGATTATCCGCGGGGTTAAGGTTAGGGTTTCTCCTGAATGGTTGAGAAAGCGCCTGGAATTGGTAGGCTGCCGCAGCGTCAATAATATCGTAGACATTACAAATTATATTCTTTTTGAGTGGGGAGAACCCTTGCATGCCTTTGATTTGGATAAATTGAATGCCCAGCAAATAGCCGTGCGCCGGGGGAGGAATCAGGAAAAAATAATTACCATAGACGGCAAGGAAAGAGTGCTTTCTGCGAATATATTGGTTATTGCTGATAAAGAGAAACCCGTGGCTGTTGCCGGAGTGATGGGTGGCCGGGATAGCGAAGTATTGGAAAGTACTAACAATATACTTTTAGAGGCGGCGGTATTTAATCCTATTATTGTACGCAGGTCCAGGCAGGCTTTGGGCCTTGAGAGTGAATCTTCTTACAGGTTCGAAAGGGGCTTAGATTTCGAAACCGCACTTCATGCCTCCTGGGCAGCTTCGGAATTAATAAAAAAGTTGGCAGGCGGATATGTAGATTCGGTTTATAGAGCGGGTTCTAACAGAATAAGAAAAAAAATCGTAACTTTAAACCCTTCCTACTTCAATAAAATTCTTGGTATAAATATTACCTTAACTAAGATAAAAGCTCTTTTAAAAAACCTGGGTTTTCAAATCAAGGCTTATTCTAAGAAGAATATCAGAATAGAAATACCTGCTTTTCGATCTGATGTGACAATGGCCGTAGACTTAGTGGAGGAAATAGCCAGGATACACGGGTATCGGGCTATTCCCCAGACTCAGCCTTTATTAAGGCCCCGGGTTAAACCATGTGCAGAGCGCGTAAAGAGCGCACGGGTTAAAAACATCCTTTTAGGCCTTGGTTCAAGCGAAGTGATTACCTACAGCCTTATTAACAGGGAGATTCTTCATAATTTTTGCGTAAATGAAGCAGTAGCAATCCAGAATCCTTTAAACAGGGGCCAAGAGATACTCAGGCCTACGCTCCTGGCCAGTTTAATAAAGTGCCTGGCCTATAATCTTCATCAAAAGCAGGAGTATATAAATATTTTTGAGACTGCAAAAATTTTTTATCGCTCAGAAAATAAACCTAAAGAGGAATTGGTTTTGGGCTTAGCTTTATGTGGCACCCGGCCGCTTTTGTTGGAGCAGGGCATGGTTAAGGACAGCGTAAGCATGTTGCATTTAAAAGGAATATTGGAGACTCTTTTTCAGCGCCTGGGAATAAGTAATTATGAATTCATCGATTGCGAAGATCCGCACAAAGTTAATGTGCTCTGTCATAAAAGACAGGTGGGCCTGATATTAGAAGCGAACAGAGAGATTCTGGAAAAGGCAGGGATAAAAAATAAAAGGGTATTTTTAGCGGAAATTAATCTAAATGCTCTGGCTCCGTTCTTTAGCGCGGAAAAAATTTTTCAGCCACCCCCTTTATATCCGGGCATAACCTATGATATCAGCGTGGTAATTAAAGAAGAAACCGGGGTAAAGAAGATTTTACAAGCGGTTAAGGAAATCGGCGGGCAATTATTAGAGGAGGTAAAAATAATAGATTACTATCGCGGTAAACAGATTCCCAGGGGGTTTAAGGGCATCACTCTTTCCTGCCTCTACCGCTGCCGGGAACGCACCTTAAGGCAAGAAGAAACCGCATGTCTGCATTCTTCGGTCTGCAAATTACTCACCGAAACATTCGGCGCTGAGATCCGCGGTAATGTCAAATAAATTGTGTAAATTCTTTTAATGGCTTATCCTCCCACTTGTTATTTAAGCGCCTTAGTATCGCATAGATTATCCGGTTTACGCTGTCCTGGTTTGTAAAGCAACTCATTGGCCTTGTGCGCCTGCGCACTTCTCTAAAGGCGCGTTCTATGATATTGGTAGTCCTAATACTTCTACGTATAGAC
>QNCD01000045.1 GCA_003644385.1 Candidatus Omnitrophota bacterium | reverse complement strand
GATGATTACTAAAAAAATAAAAATTCCCACCATCGGAATCGGCGCCGGGATAAATTGCGACGGCCAGGTCCTGGTTACCCATGATTTGCTGGGGTTATTCGAACGCTTTACGCCGAAATTCGTGAAAAAATATATGAACCTTTCGGAGCTTATACTTAAATCCCTGCAGGATTATAAAAACGAAGTAATCCAGGGCCAGTTTCCTACTTCCGCACACAGCTTCACGATAAAAGAAGAGGAATTTAAAAAGATCCAGTAAGCATTTTTCCTTCAGAATCCTCGAAGGGATCTCCTGCCTTTACCGAAGTAATTTATGAAGAATAAGCCTGAGCACCTGATTTTAAAAATAATTGTTTTATCTCTGGCGATTATTTATGTCTTGAAATTTGCTAGCGACAGTGTGCTTAAAACATATATCGAAATCGGTATCGGAAACTGCAAGAATTTGCCTTTATTATGCAAGTCTCCGGACTCAGAGATAATCAATCCTCAAATAAATCCGGTATATATTAAGAAGCTGCAGCCGTTTAAACTGGATGAGATAGAAATCTGCGCTCCCCAGAATTTCACCGTGATAAAAGAAAAAATAAGAAAGGCCTACTATAAAAAAGAGCGCGACAGCGCTGACGCCAACCGCGATACCATTTATTTACTTTACGAAGGCCCGGGGTTTTTTATGAATTTATTTCCGCGCTTAAAACAAAGAGGCGTGAAAGACGATTATGAATTTTTGACCAGGACCATGTATGCGCAAACTAATAAGATAAGCGGTTTTACAGACACCTTTTTTGTGATTATTAAAAGTATCTTTATTCCCAACCTGGGGAATTTTGAAAAAGTAGTAATGTTGAAATATAGCGCTGCCGATAAAAAGGGCTACATTAATTACAGCTTAGACAGGGCAGGAAATTATTTTGACTGCAACCTGATTGACGCCGAAGAGCATTTTTTTAAAATTTATATCATAAATAAAAGTGCTGACCTGAGCCTGGAAGACGTTTTTTCCATCATTTCAACAATCAGAATAGTCGAATAAATTATTTTGAAGAAGTTTCACTTGACTTTAAGCGCAATTTACGATAAAAATAAAACACTATGGCTAAAAACAATGAAGACCTGATGGATAAAGTAGTTTCGCTTTGTAAGCGCCGGGGTTTTATCTTCCAGTCTTCGGATATCTACGGCGGGCTTGCTAATGCCTGGGACTACGGTCCTTACGGTGTAGAACTTAAAAATAACCTTAAGCGCGCCTGGTGGAAGTCGGTGGTGCAGGAGCGCGACGATATTTTCGGAATGGATGCCTCGATTTTAATGCATCCGAAAGTTTGGGAAGCCTCCGGCCACGTTGAAAATTTCTATGATTTAAAGAGTGACTGCAAATCATGTAAAAAGCGTTTTAAAACCGCGGATTTAAAAGATCAAAATAAATGCCCTGAATGCGCAGGAGAGCTTACGGAAGGCCGCAAGTTTAATCTGATGTTTAAGACATATCAGGGGCCGGTTGAGGATGTAGCGAATTTGATTTACCTGCGGCCGGAAACCGCGCAAGGCATGTTTGTAAATTTCTTGAACATTTTGGATTCAAAACACCCCAAACTCCCTTTTGGCCTGGCCCAGATCGGCAAGGCTTTCCGTAATGAAATTACTCCCGGCAATTTTACTTTCCGCACCCGCGAGTTCGAGCAGATGGAGGTGGAATATTTTACCCGCCCCGAAGAAGCGGATAAAAAATTAGAAGAGTGGATAGATTACCGTTTTAAGTGGTATTTAGACTTGGGGATAAAAAAAGAAAATCTAAAAAAACGCCCGCATACAAAAGAAGAACTTGCGCATTATGCAAAAGCCTGCACTGATATCGAATATAATTTTCCTTTCGGCTGGAGCGAATTAGAGGGAGTCGCCAACCGCACGGATTTTGATTTGAAACAGCATGCCGAGGCGAGCGGAAAAGACCTGCAGTATTTTGATGATGCCGAAAAAAAGAAATTTTATCCTTATATAATCGAACCTTCAGGAGGTGTGGATAGAAGCGTTTTGGCATTTTTAACCGATGCCTATCACGAGGAGAAAGTCAAAGCAGACACCCGCGTGGTTTTAAAATTGCATAAAGACTTAGCGCCGACAAAAGTAGCGGTTCTGCCGTTATTAAAGAACCGGCCGCAGATCGTAGAGCTGGCTAAAAAAATCGCTTCCGGCTTAAAGAAAAGTTTCATTACGGTTTATGATGACACTGCGGCAATCGGCAAGCTTTACCGCAGGCAGGATGAGGTTGGGACATTATTCTGCGTTACCATAGATGTGCAGTCTCTGGAGGATAAACAAGTGACCGTGCGCAGCCGCGATACCATGCAGCAGGAACGCGTCAATATCAACCAACTCCAAAACTACTTGGGGACGTTTCTATCCTCCTGAACTTATTGCTATATAAAGAGTTACGAAAAATTTAGAACAGAGTCTCAGTTTTGTCGGTTGCAGCAAATTTTAAATAAATTCTTAACTAATAGTCCAAGAATAAACTTCAAACAGAATTTTTTGTAACATATTGTTAATCAAAGAGTTAGGGGAGGTAGAAACGTCCCCAAAAAGGAGAAGAGATGGCGAAAAAGAATGTTTACTTCTTTGGCGGAGGAAAAGCAGACGGTAACGGCGACATGAAAAATCTTTTAGGCGGCAAAGGCGCAAACCTGGCAGAGATGGCCGGGCACAAAGATTTGCGCCTTCCGGTTCCGCCGGGATTCACTATTACCACCGAAGTCTGCACTTATTATGATACTAAAAAATCTTACCCCAAAGGCCTGAGAGAAGAAGTTGAGAAGGCCCTTGGGAAAGTCGAAAATTTAATGAAGAAAAAATTCGGGGATTCCCAGAACCCGCTTTTAGTTTCCGTGCGTTCGGGCGCGCGCAAGTCAATGCCCGGCATGATGGAGACGGTTTTAAACATAGGCTTAACCGAGAAAACCATTCCCGGCCTGATTAGGCAGAGCAAAGGCAATGAGCGTTTTGTTTATGATGCCTACCGCCGCCTGATCACTATGTATTCCGACGTGGTTATGGAAAAAGCCGCCGGCATCGAGCCTGAAGAAGACCAGGGAATCCGCAGGCAGTTAGAAAAAATAATGAACGCAATGAAAAAGGAAAAGGGTTATACCTTGGATATCGAATTGACTGCTGATGACCTGAAAAAACTCTGCCAGCAATATAAGGCCAAAGTCAAAGAAGTATTAAAGAAAGATTTTCCGGATACCGCAATGGAGCAGCTCTGGGGAGGGATAGGCGCGGTTTTTGCTTCCTGGAACGGAAAACGCGCAGTCAGCTACCGCCGGATAGAAGGAATTCCCGACGATTGGGGCACTGCGGTTAATGTGCAGACCATGGTTTTCGGAAATATGGGGGAAGATTCGGCAACTGGAGTTGCCTTTACCCGCAATCCCGGAAACGGCGAAAACAAATTCTACGGCGAATACCTGATTAATGCCCAGGGCGAAGACGTAGTCGCCGGAATCCGCACGCCCGCTCCCATAAACGAATACTCTAAATCAGAGCACAATAAAAATTTGGTTTCGCTGGAAAAAAAGATGCCCAAGATTTACAAGGAATTATTCGATATCCAGCGCCGCCTGGAGGAGCATTATCATGACATGCAGGATATAGAATTCACTATCGAGAAAGGCCGCCTTTTTATGCTGCAGTGCCGTGTGGGCAAGCGTAACGGCCCGGCGGCAATCCGTATGGCACTGGATATGGTAAAGGAGAAATTAATCAAAAAGGAAGAGGCAGTAATGCGCGTAACTCCCGCGCAGCTGGATGAATTGCTACACCCGATTATCGACCCCAAAGTAGAGAAAACGCACAAACCTTTAGCTCATGGTTTACCTGCCGGCCCGGGTGGCGCCAGCGGCCAGATTGTTTTTAACGCGCCTGACGCCGTAGAATGGGCAAAGCAGGCTAAGAAAGTAATCCTGGTGCGCGAGGAAACTAATCCCGAAGACGTAGAGGGCATGCGCGCGGCCCAGGCAATCCTCACCGCACGCGGAGGAATGACTTCGCACGCCGCACTTGTTGCCCGAGGCTGGGGAAAATGCTGCATTGTCGGCTGCGGTGCGCTGCATGTGGACTATGAAAATAAGGAAATGTCTGTTGACGGAAAAACCTTTAAAGAAGGCGACTGGATTACCTTAAACGGCACCAAGGGAAATGTTTATGAAGGCCAGCTTCCGATGATGGGTGCTGGCGCAGAAAACAAGGCCCTGTATGAATTCTTAAAAATTTGTCGTTCCTTGAAGAAGCTGGGCATCCGCACCAACGCCGATACTCCTTCTGACGCTAAAAAAGCCAGGCAGTTCGGCGCAGAGGGAATCGGCCTGTTCAGGACAGAGCATATGTTTTACGGCAAAGGTTCAGAAGAACCGTTATTCAGGCTGCGCAAGATGATTATGTCAAAGACCGAAGAAGAGCGCAAGGAAGCCCTGGATGAATTATTCCCTTACGTAAAAAAAGATATTAAGCAGACGCTGGAGGCAATGGATGGCCTGCCGGTAGTAATCCGCCTGCTTGATCCGCCTTTGCATGAATTCGTTCCCCGCGACAAGGAAAAATTGGAACAACTGGCAGAGGAATTAAATATCACGATTAGCGAATTATCGCAGCGCGCCGAAGCTTTACATGAATCAAACCCGATGATGGGCCACCGCGGCGTACGCCTGGGCGTGACTTATCCGGAAGTTAGCCGGATGCAGATCAGGGCGATTCTGGAAGCAGCAGCGGAATTAATCAAGGAAAATAAAAATCCTTATCCGGAAATCATGATCCCTGTTGTCGGAGAACTCAAGGAATTGGAAAACCAGAAGGCGCTGGCCGAAAAAGTCTATGACGAAGTCCTGCAAAAACACGGCTTAAGGAAGATTAAATATATGTTCGGCACCATGATTGAGATTCCGCGCGCCTGTTTCGTAGCAGACAGGCTGGCGCAGGTTGCGGGATTTTTCTCATTCGGCACCAATGACCTGACCCAGATGGGTTTTGGATTTTCGCGTGATGATATCGGCGGGTTTTTGCCGGAATATATCAAAAAAGGTATTTTGCCCGAGGATCCTTTTCAAAGCATAGACCAGGAAGGGATCGGAGAATTAATAAAATTAGGTATTCAGCGCGGCCGCAAAATGTATAAGGGTTTAGAAATAGGTATTTGCGGAGAACACGGCGGAGAACCAAAATCTGTAGAGTTCTGCCATCGCGTAGGCATGAATTACGTAAGTTGTTCTCCGTTTAGGGTTCCGATTGCCACATTAGCTGCGGCGCAGTCAACCTTGAAATACCGTAAATAATTAAAGATTTTTTTAACGCCTTACGCCCTACTCGGTAGTTTTCCGGGCAAAGCGAGGAAAGCATGGAAGCATTAAGAACATACCTTAAAGATATAAGGCATATTCCGCTGTTAACGCCGAAAGAGGAAATTCAACTAAGCAGAAGAGTCAGAAAAGGCGATGAGAAAGCGCGCATGAGAATGATCCGTTCAAATCTTCGCCTGGTAATAAAAATAGCCAAACGTTATGTGCACTTAGGTATCCCGATGCTGGACTTAATTGAAGAGGGTAATTTAGGCCTAATGAAAGCAGTGGATAAATTTAACCCACGCAAGGGATTTCGTTTTTCTACTTACGCTGCCTGGTGGATAAAGCAGGCGATTACCCGTTCGATATTCGACCAGGGAAAAGTCATACGCATGCCGGTTTACATGAACGAGCTGATTGCAAAATGGAAGAAGACCTCGGAGCGCCTCTCTCAAAAATTAAAACGCCTGCCCACTGATAAAGAGATCGCCAAAAAATTAAAACTCTCTCAGAGCAAAGTAAAACAAATAAATTTCTGGCTTTCTGCAAAGACTTCGTCGCTGGAGGCGCCGGTGGGCGATGAAGACGGCGGCCAGGTTATTGATTTAGTTGAGGACCAGACTGCTAAGTCTCCCGATAAGGAAATCGAAAGCATCCTGAATAAGGAAAACATAGAAAATCTTTTGATGATTATGTCTGACCGCGAAAGAAAAGTATTGGATATGCGTTTTGGATTAGTAAACGGTACAACACATACGCTGGCAGAAGTTTCTAAAACCCTTAAGGTCTCCCGCGAGAGGGTGCGCCAGATTGAAGAGCAGGCCTTGAAAAAACTGAAAAAATTTATCCAGCAGAGAGAAACAACAATGATGAATATGGAATAGCCGATTAAAAAAAGGAGTTTGTTATGCCGGAGAAAAAAATACTTGCCGATTATATAAGAAGTATCCCTGATTTTCCCAAGCCGGGCATTCTTTTCCGCGACATCACCACTTTATTACAGGATAAGAAAGCATTCCGCAAAGCAATTGATCAGATCGCCGCGCCCTATAAAGATAAAAAAATCGACGCGGTAGTCGCGGTGGAAGCTAGAGGATTTATTTTTGGTGCTATTGTTGCTTATAAGATTGGCGCTGCTTTTGTGCCGGTGCGTAAAAAAGGGAAGCTGCCCTACAAAACTAACTCCGTCACTTATGATTTAGAGTACGGCTCAGACACTTTAGAGATTCATCACGATTCTATCAAGCCTAATGAAAAAGTCCTGATTGTTGATGATTTGCTGGCTACCGGCGGTACAATAAAGGCGGTAACGGATTTAGTAAAGCAGCTGCAGGGAGAAATTGTCGGTATTGCCTTTCTTATTGAATTAACGGAATTAAAGGGCGCGGAGAAACTTACGGAATTCCCGCTCCTTTCTTTGATAAAATATTAAAAGATGCGCCTGTAGCTCATTTTGGATAGAGCGGGGCCCTCCTAAGGCCCGTCAGCGGGTGGTTCGAGTCCACCCAGGCGCACCAGGAATTATAAATAAAAATGGATTTTTCGAAAAAAATAAAAGCAATAGAGTTAAGAAGAAAAGGGTTCAGTTATTCTGAAATAAGGCAATCTATTAATAATGTCAGTAAATCAACATTAAGTAAATGGCTTAAAAATATTGAATTGACAACCGAACAAAAGAAGCGGCTAACTCGATTGCAGGCAACTGCTTACTTAGGAGCAAAGAAGATTCAAGCTAGAAGCATAGCTTATCATAATCAAATAAGAGAGAGCGCTAAAAAAGAAGTTTTAACCAGGCTTGGCAACCCTTTATTTCTCGCAGGATTGATGCTTTATTGGGCAGAGGGTGATAAGCGCTCAGGAGAGGTTCAGTTTACTAATTCCGATCCAGATATGATAACTTTAATGATGAGATGGTTTAGGGAATTTTGTAATATTCCCGAATCTAAATTCAGAATAGGACTTTTTGTGCATTCGCTGCACGTAAAAGAAAACTATCTTGACTTTTGGAGTAAAGCTACATCAGTGCCCCTTACTCAATTTAATAAGCCGTATATAAAACCAACTATTTTTAGTAACAGAAAAAATAAGCTATACGAAGGCACTTGTGTAATAAAAATCCACAGTAGAGATTTAATCTCAAAGATTCTTGGCTGGATAGACGGAATAAAGGATATTTTGAAAAATTATGCTTGACCTGCACACCCACTCATTACTCAGCGACGGGGTTTTGCTGCCTTCAGAGGTTGCTGTGCGCTATGCGGCTTGCGGTTACAAAACAATTGCTATTACCGACCACGCTGATTACAGCAATATCGATTACAATATCCAGGCAATCCTCAAATTCACCCAACACTGGCCGAAAACTTCAAAGATAAAAGTCTTACCCGGAATCGAATTAACGCATCTTCCTCTTAGCCAATTCAAACCATTGGCAAAGTACGCGCGCGACTGCGGCATAAAGGTGATTGTTGCCCATGGCGAAACCACAGCTGAGCCGGTAGCAAAAGGCACAAATAAAGCAGCCTTAGAAGCGGATATCGATATTTTAGCCCATCCCGGCCTGATTAGTGATGCCGAAATCCTGCTGGCCAAGAAAAGAGACATATTCCTTGAGGTGACCTCACGCCACAACCACTCTGAAACCAATTCCTACTTGGTAGAGCACGCCTTAAAAATCGGGGCGAAGTTAATTCTGAACAACGACAGCCATACTCCTGATGATATTATCGCTCCCGAAGAACTGGCAGGAATGGCTAGGCGTTGCGGTTTAAACCAGCAGGAGTTAAATAAGATTTATAAGGAGGTAAGTAAGAGCGTAGGGCACGTTTAATGCTTTCTTTTGCTTACGGAAAAAAGGTTTTTTATTTTTATTTAACAGGCAAAAAAATTCTTGACAAACATAGGCATATATGTTAAAAAAGACACAATAAGGTTATATCGCTGGAGTTGGCTTTAATCTCAGGCAAAAAGGAGGTGAATAATAAGAGTCTTAGGTCAACCAAAATCCAGTGCCATATATAAATATAGGTAATTATCCTAGGAAATAGACCTAGTTAACATATCCAAAGTAAACGCAGCATATCAAAGGAGGGTAACAGAAAATGAGTAAACGCTTTATAATGATTCTGGTTGCTATGTTTGTAGTAGGCATTGCGGTTTCTGCATACGCAGAAGTCCAAAATGTCAAGTTAGGCGGCGATATACAGGTGCAGGCAGTAGCTAGAAATTCCTTTCAGACAGATGATACTGCTGAGCATGAAAGAGGTATAATTGGCGCTGCACGCGTACAGGTAGATGCTGACCTTACTGATAATGTTTCTGCAACCATGAGATTGTTAAGTGAGAGACTTTGGGGAGATGAGGATGACAATACAACTAATGTGGATATGGACCTTGCGTATATCACCTTAAGAGAACTCGCAGGCTATCCGATAACTTTAGTTGTAGGTCGTCAGGAACTCAGGTATGGCAATGCTTTGATTATCGGTGATTATGATGGCAATGGCATAGCAGCTACAGCTACTCCGCTACCCACAACCTTAACCGATTTAAGCCTACGTAAATCTTTTGATGCCATCAAAATGATTCTTGATTATGACCCATTAGTTATTGATATAGTCCATGCGCAAATTGAAGAAAATACCACAACAAGAGCAGATGATGTCAAGTTATCAGGTGTAAATGCGAATTACAGGGTGAATAATGATTTTACTGCTGAAGCATATATCTGGTCAAGAGATAGAGAAGTAGGCAGTACTGGCTTGACAGATGACTGGAATCAGGGCGAGAGGCTTAATGTTACTGGTGTAAGAGGAGTATTTACCGGCATTAAGAATCTTACTTTAGGATTAGAGGGTGCTTATCAGTTCGGAGATCATGTAGATAATAATACATTGTATCCGAATGATTCAGTAAGAACCGCAGGTGAAAAATACAGACACCAGGCTTATGGATATCAAATTACTTCTCTTTATATGATGCCTGATGTAAAGTATACGCCAATGATTAATATGAGCTATACCGAGCTATCCGGCGATAAGGACCTGAATAATAATCGTCATTACAAAGGTTGGGATGCGATGTTTGAAGACCAGGCCGGCGGAACAATCTTTAACAAAATCCTTGGTTTCTCTAACTGCCGGTTATTTAATTTAGGCGGATCTTTGAGACCGATGGATGATGTTACCGTCAAATTAGACTGGTATAACTTGAGAATGATTCAGCCCTTTAATCAGGCCAGCGGCGGAGACGGCACCGTAACTAGAATCCTTAGTGGAGTTGCCAGTGACGCTAATACAACCTGCAGAATCGGAAAGAGGCATCTAGCTGATGAACTCGACCTAGTAATCACTTATGATTATACCGAAGACGTGCAGTTCGTCTTAAACAGCGGGGTATTCTTCCCGGGTGAGGTATTTGACAAACTTAACAGAAAACGTGCCAGCCAGGTAATCGGCTCAATGAAGGTTACTTTCTAAGAAAGTTATGACAAATTAAGCCCCTGGAGGAGACTCCGGGGGCTTTTTTTTGTGTACGGTGTAACGAGTACGGAGTACCAAGTAGAGTACGGTATACCGTGTACCGTGTAGGGAGTAAAAATATTGTTAGATTTGCCTTCCTTATTCGTCTATTAGAGTAAGAATAAACGAAAAAAGGAGGGCATTATGGAAACAAAGATAAAGAGCTTCAGAGAGTTAAGGGTTTGGCAGAAAAGTATAGAGGTAGTTAAAAAGAAGTTTACCGCATTTCCCAAATTTTCCCCAAAGGAGAAGAATACGCGCTTTCTTCGCAAATGAAGAGAGCAGCAATTTCAATCTCATCAAATATTGCAGAAGGGTACAGAAGAAGGTATAATAAGGAGCAGAAACAGTTTCTTAATGTTGCCTTAGGTTCTTCAGCAGAATTAGAGACTCAAGTTTTCATTGCTCAAGAATTAGGTTATATTGATAAGACTAAATTTGAATATTTACTAACAATGATTAATCATATTTGTGGCATGTTAGTAAATATGTGTAAAAAACTTTGATTATTTTTTTCCCTACACCGTACTCGGTACTTCGTACTCCGTACTAACACACTCATAGGCATGCTATATCTAGCAATAATCTTTCATATGCACCAGCCTTACTACAAGAACCTGCTTACGCATGAGACAGCTGCGCCCTGGGTGCGCCTGCACGGGACCAAAGATTACCTGGATATGGTCAAGATGCTGGAGAAGTTTCCGGCAATAAACCTGACCTTCAATTTCGTCCCATCGCTAATCGAACAGGTCTTGGATTATGCTAACGGCCAGATTAAAGACCAGTGGCTGGAGTTATCCTATAAGCCGGCAGCGCAGTTATCCGCAGAAGATAAAAGATTTATTTTGGAGAGATTTTTTTCCATCAGCCGGGACAATGTAATCTGCCGCAGTCCGCGCTATTTTCAGCTGATACTTAAAAAAGAACAGAATCAGGAATTTAATACCCAGGATTTTCTCGACCTTCAGGTTTGGTTTAACTTAAGCTGGATAGACCCGTATTTTAGAAAAGAGCGGCCGCAATTAAAGGCAATCGTGGACAAGGGGCGTTTTTACACTGAAAAGGAGAAGAAAGCTGTTTTAGACGCGCAGATCGGGATCTTAAAAGAAATCATGCCTTATTATAAAAAAATAGTCTCCAACCATCAGGTAGAATTTACTTTTACTCCTTTTTACCATCCGATCTTGCCTTTATTATATAATACCAATATTGCCAGGGAGGTAAACCTCAGGGCTACCTTGCCCAATGTGCAGTTTTCTTATCCCCAGGACGCAAAAGCGCAGATTCAAGCGGCAGTGGATTTTTTTAAGGAGAAATTCGGTTTTACCGCCGCAGGCATGTGGCCTTCAGAAGAGGCAGTAAGCGAACACGTTATTCCGTTTATGATCCAGTCAGGGATTAACTGGATAGTTTGCGATGAGGGGATTCTTTTTAAATCGTTGAAAAAGAAGAAGAGGGATACCCGCCTTTTATACCAGCCGCATGTTTTAAAAAGAAAAGATGGCACCTTAAACGTGGTTTTCCGCGACCGTAATCTTTCGGATTTAATCGGCTTCACTTATTACCATTTAAGCGCAAAAGACGCAGTGAATAATTTTATGGAACACCTCAAGAATATTAACCAATCTTTTAATCAGCAGGATATTTTAGTTACTGTGGCTATGGATGGAGAGAATGCCTGGGAATATTACCTGAACGACGGACATGATTTCTTGGAACAGCTTTATCAGAGATTATCCGAGAGCGATTTTGTCAAGACTATAACCGTTAAAGATTACCTCGCCAGCCATCCGCCGAAAAACCAGATCCGGCGCATCAGCGCAGGCTCCTGGATTTATACTGATTTTTTTAAATGGATTAATAACCCTTTTAAGAACAAGGCCTGGGAATACCTGGCGCAGGCGCGAAAGGGATTGGATGATTCTAAGTTACAATTAGATGATGCAAAGCGCAAACTCGCTTACCGGCAGATTTATATTGCCGAAGGAAGCGACTGGTTTTGGTGGTACGGCGAGAAAAACCGTGATTTTGACAGTTTATTCAGGATGCACCTGAGGAATTTTTACACCCTCATCGAAAAAGAACCCCCCACTTACCTCAACACCCCTTTAGAATAAATGGGGGACGTTTCCCTTCGCAATTACCCTTTGATAGTTAAAGAGTTACAACTGCATTGAAATTTTTTCCTTGGCTTATTGGAAGATAAAGTAATAAATTTAGCTTTCTGGATTAAATAAGAAGCAGTTTTCTGATTGGTAAATATTCTCAAATTATAGGTAAGGGTAATGTCAAATAAATTGTGTAAATTCTTTTAATGGCTTATCCTCCCACTTGTTATTTAAGCGCCTTAGTATCGCATAGATTATTCGGTTTACGCTGTCCTGGTTTGTAAAGCAACTCAT
>QNCD01000044.1 GCA_003644385.1 Candidatus Omnitrophota bacterium | reverse complement strand
TCTTTTTCTGTTGTAAAATCTGCTCAGGAGCAAGACGATGGCTTTATCTATGATTCGCAATCTAAACGCGACCCATTTATAGCTTTGGTGACTCCAGATGGCCGTCTTTTACATCTTGTGCAGCAACAGGAGGAAGAAAAAAAAGAATATTTATCGTTGCAGGGAATTATGTATTATGAGGAAGGCAGTTCTTATGCTATAATTAACCAGGAAATTGTGAAGGCTAATGATAGAGTCG
Source organism: Candidatus Omnitrophota bacterium (assembly GCA_003644385.1). Classification (GTDB taxonomy): domain Bacteria; phylum Omnitrophota; class Gorgyraeia; order Gygaellales; family Profunditerraquicolaceae; genus B70-G16. The sequence goes on along the minus strand of QNCD01000044.1, from coordinate 12,293 downwards.
GAGAATATTTAGTCTACAAAGTGGAAAGAAGCAAAGTAATTTTAGTAAAGGGGCATAAATATATGGAATTGAAGCTGGAAAAAGAGGAGGAGATGCGATGAAAAGAAGTCTTTTGTCATTATTAGTTTCTTGCGTTGTCATATTTACTTTTAATTTACTATTTGCGCAGCAGCCTGCCGAGGAGGTTTCAACGGGAGAAGAAACTGAAGAAGCAGTTGAACCAGAGAATGTAATTACTGAAGAAGACCTTCCTACCGAAGAAGAATTAGCGGAGCAAGAGGAAATTACCGTTGCCGAGCCAACAGAGGCTGTCGGCGAAGCTAAAGAAGCTAAGGCTGAGGATTTGGGGGTTTCTGATAGGGTAACTTTGGATTTTAAAGAGGCGGACATAAGGAACGTACTAAAAATTATTTCTTATAAGGCAGGCGTTAATATAATCACTACTCCGGAAGTCATGGGCAACGTTACTATCAGGTTAGTAGACGTTCCCTGGCAGGATGCTCTGGACGCTATTGTTAAAACTTACGGATACGGTTATGATAAAAAAGGCAATATTATTACCGTAGCTCCGATAGAAAAGCTTACTGCTTTAAAAAGGCAGGAAGTAGAGCTGGCGCAGGTCCAACCCACCCTAACAGAAGTTTTTAAATTAAAGTTTATTGATGCTCAAGACGCTAAAAAAGCACTTGAGCCGCAGTTATCCCCGCGGGGAAGAATTACTGTGCTTGAAATGACCGGTCAGGGAGGATGGGCATTTGGTACTGAGGCAGTAGGCAAACGCCAACGGATTACCGAAGAAAAGGTTGGCCGTTCCAAAGTTTTAATTATCAGCGATATAGTCCCGGTTTTGGACAAAATTAAGGAAGTAGTAAACCAGATAGATATTATGCCCCAGCAGGTGCTCATCGAAACCAAAATTATGGAAGTCAACCGCGACGTGCTAAGAGATATAGGTTTTGATTGGGGATTAGGCAGCGAAGGTTCAGCGCAGACATCAACTGTGTCCACAGCTGCTTTGACCAAAAACGACGTCGGCAATCCAGGGCATGCCATAGGCGGACATTTATTAGGCTCTGAGACTTCGCCTTCAGTTTTTAATCCTAAAGATGCAACTATCAGCGGGACAGAACCTTTTAATATGGGGTTGGAGTTATTATGGCAGAAAATAGGCGGGACTGAATTTGAGGCGATATTACATGCTCTTGAAGAAGATGTAAGTACCAATACTTTATCTGCACCGCGCATACTTGCCTTGAATAATCAGGAAGCAAGCATATTAATCGGCACAAGGTATCCGATACTTCAAACTGAGGTTGCTGGGACAGATACCACTACGACTACGATAACCTTGGATTATTATCAGGATATAGGAATTCAGCTTAACGTAGTGCCTCAGATAGGCGCAAACAATTACATCAATATGGTTTTACATCCCGCAGTTACCGATTATTCAACTACGCTGGGAACCAATGCCTATCCTATAATTAATACCCGAGAAGCAGAAACACGCGTAGTAATGAAAGATGGGGAAACAGTAGTGATCGGCGGCTTACTCAAAGACGTTACCGCAAAAGGCATTACCGGTATACCAATTTTAAGTAAGATTCCTTTACTGGGAGTATTTTTCCGCCGCGAAACTACAGACACCCAGAAAATCGATTTACTTATTTTCATTACTGCCAATATCATAAAAGAGGGGCAATTTACTCCGGAGGAGATAGGTAAGTTAGAAAAGGAAATGGCTGCGAAGAGCGGGCAGGCAAAAAGTGCGGCCGGAAAATAAAAATAACGAAACAAAGGTTTATAAAGGGCTTTTCTTGTGTAGCTAGATTTTCAGCCAAATGATGAAAAAGGAAAGTCCTTTATTTTTATATGTCATATCGGATAACTTTTAAGTTTAGCAAAAAAGGAAATTTGAGGTTTATTTCGCATTTAGATTTGATGCGCATGCTTGTCCGCGCAATGCGCCGTGCAGATTTACCGCTTAAAATAACCCAGGGTTTTAATCCCCATCCTAAATTAAGTATAAAAAGAGCTTTAAAATTAGGGGTGGAGTCGGAGGCTGAAGAGGCCTCGATTTTATTAAACGAATTATTAACACACCATGATTTTAAAGAAAGGTTAGCAAGGCAGCTGCCTGAAGAAATACAAATTAAATCTGTCGAGAGCGGGTCTTAAATTCTTTGAAAGTTGAAGAATAAAAAGACTCGCTCTTGAAATATAGTATAGGCAAATGAGTAAAGAGATACTGATTAATGTTGAACCACAGGAAAAACGCGTTGCGGTGGTCAGCGACGGCATTCTTGAAGAATTTTATATTGAGCGGCCTCAGGATAAAACAATAGTCGGCAATATATATAAGGGAGTGATTGAAGCAGTTGTGCCTTCAGTGGGTGCGGCTTTTGTGGATATCGGATTGCCCAAAAAAGGTTTTCTTTATCTTTCAGAAATAGAATCAGTTTATGAGCCATTAGAAAATCAGGGGAAAAAGCCTGCTTCAGAGTTTAAAAAAGGGCAAGAAGTCTTGGTTCAGGTGGTAAAAGAATCTTTTGGTACTAAGGGGCCCCGACTTTCCTGTCATATCGGGATTGCAGGAAGGTACTTGGTGCTTATGCCGCAGAATGGCGCTAATATCGGAGTCTCCCGCAGGATTGATGATGACGCAGAGCGGCGTAGGTTAAAGCGGATTCTCGGCGAAATCAAGTTGTCCCCCGGAATAGGTTTTATAATCCGTACCGCAGCAATGGGCAGGTCAAAAAATGAACTAATTAGAGACGTAAATTTCCTGATAAAGCTTTGGAGGAGGCTTGAGAAACAAATAAGAAAAAATAAAGCCCCGGCTCTAATCTATGAAGAATATGATTTAATATTAAGGGTAATCAGGGACTCATTTACCGACGACGTTGCCAAGCTGGCAATTGATTCGGCCAAAGAATATTTTAGAATAAGGCGCTTCATTAAATCTTTCCTGAAGCATTTATTAAGAAAAATGGAATTTTACCGCGGGGATGATTTATTTGAAGATAAGGATGTTGAAAGGCAGATCAATAGGATTTTCGAAAACAAAGTTTACCTGAAGTCAAAGGCTTACATTGTAATCGAGGCAACAGAGGGCCTGGTGGTTATTGACGTAAACAGCGGAGGATATACCAGGAAGTTGGGCCAGGAGGAGGCGGCTTTCAGGGTTAATTGCGAGGCAGCAGCAGAAATTGCCAGGCAGCTGATTTTACGCGATTTAGGCGGGATCATTGTTATCGATTTTATTGACATGGATAAAGAGGAGCACAGAAGGGAAGTATTAAATATCCTCAAGAAATCGCTTAGAAAGGATACTGCTAAATACGATATTCTGGGGATCTCCCGTTTCGGCCTGATAGAAATGACCCGCGAGCATGTGCATAATACGGTTCAGGCACTTTCTTTTCACACTTGCCCATATTGTCAAGGAAAAGGCAGGGTAAAGTCGCCGCTTACCATGTCAATTTATACGCTCAGAGAAATAAAAAAGTTTTTAAAAAGGAATAAATTCCCGAGGCAGATAAGCGTTACCTTAAATCCTCAGGTCATAGATGAAGTGTTAAATGATAAACAGAGCATAAGGTTCATTGAGAAGCGATTCAGGACAAGGATTAATCTAATCTCCAACCCTTCCTTGCACGTAGAAGAGATAGAAATAACCTAAATCCGCCTTGTTTTAAGGAATCCATCCCTTTTCGTTACCTTAAAACGCCGCATATTTTTGCTTTTTAAGGCTATTTTCCACTTGACCCCTTGTATTTAATATGTTATGATTAAGTTTCAAAATTCTATTTAAAGGAGAGCACAAAATGTATGCAGTAATTGAAGTTGGAGCAAAACAATACCTGGTTAGAAAAGGGGATATCATTGAAGTTGAGGGCCATTCTTACAAGATAAATGGCAAAATCAACCTGAATGAGGTTTTGCTTATCAGTGATAAAGGCAGCGCCGAAATAGGCAAACCTTATTTAAAGGGAGCTCGCGTAGAAACAGAGGTGCTCGAGCATATCAGGGGCAAAAAGGAAATTTCTTTTAAATACCGTCGTAGAAAATCCTCCCGCTGGCAAAAAGGGCACCGTCAGAACCTGACGCGCCTGAAAATAACCGGAATTACTGCAGCTTAGTTTTTTGCAGAATCGGATAAAATTACAGGCAAGAAGAATGTTCATTGATAGCGTCAAAATCACAGTTCGCTCAGGAAAAGGCGGGGACGGCTGCCAGAGTTTTTACCGCGATAAATATACCCGCAGGGGCATTGCCGACGGAGGAGACGGCGGCCGGGGCGCTGATATTATTATAATCGCTGACAGGCACTCGCACAGCCTCATAGACTTTAAGTACAACCGCCATTTTTTTGGCGCAAACGGGGCTCACGGCAGCGGTAAGAATAAAAAAGGCAGGGACGCAAGTTCAGTGGTCATACGCGTTCCCTGCGGCTCGACGGTTAAGGACTTAGATACGGATTGTGTTTTGCGTGATTTAAACGAAGATCAGGAACAGGTAGTTGTTGCTAAGGGTGGCGAGGGCGGAAAGGGCAATAAGCATAGAAGAGAGGCGACCAAAGGAGAGCCGGGCGAAGAGAGGCATTTGCTCTTAGATTTAAAACTTATTGCTGATGTGGGTGTAGTAGGTTTCCCTAATGCAGGCAAGTCTACATTGATTTCCCAGATTTCAAACGCCCAATCTAAAATCGCTGCTTACCCGTTTACTACCAAATTTCCTGTTTTGGGGGTGGTTAATTATAAGGAAGAACCGGCTTTTGTGGTTGCTGATATTCCCGGTTTAATTGCCGGCTCTTCTCAGGGCAGAGGGTTAGGAGACCGCTTTTTGCGGCATATCGAAAAGACTAAAGTCATTGTTCATTTAATTGATATGTCCGCTGAGGGAGGCCGCCTGCCTCTGGAAGACTATAAAATAATAGATAAAGAGCTTGAATTTTATAGTAAAGAAATATTTGCCAAGCCCCGTATAATCGCAGCTAATAAAATGGACCTTGAGGGGGCAGCCGAGAATTTAAAAAAATTTAAACAGGCAGTGAAAAAGAAGGTGTATGCGATCAGCGCGTTAAAAAAACAAGGGTTGGAGGGGTTAATTGAGGCAATCGTCAAAAGATTATAAAAGAATAGTTATTAAAATAGGCTCGAGCCTTTTATATAAAAATAAAAAATTAGATTACTCTATATTAAAGGCTATATCCAGGCAGATAGTTCCTTTGGTCAAAAAGGGCAAAGAGGTGGTATTGGTCTCATCGGGAGCAATTGCCTTAGGCATGCATATTTTAGGACTTAAGGAGCGGCCGCGCGAATTAAGTCATCTACAGGCGGTTGCGGCAATAGGCCAGAATGAATTGATGAACGCCTACCGTAATTTTTTCAATAAAAATAATTTTGTGGCCCAGATACTTTTAACCTGGGAGGATTTTAATTCCAGAAAACGCTACCTGAATGCGCAGAATACCCTTAATGGCTTAATGGATTATCGTAAGTATGGCCTTACAGGCATAATCCCGGTTATAAATGAGAATGATACTGTTTCAACAGAGGAGATAAAATTCGGCGATAATGACAAGCTCTCAGCGCTGGTTGCTAATTTGATTAATGCGGATTTTTTAATAATCCTTTCTGATGTTGATGGATTAATGGATAAAAATAAAAAAACAGTAAGAGTAGTTTCTGAATTTACAGCCCAGGTAAAAGAACTAGCCAGCCCGACGGACAAAAAGACCTCTGTGGGAGGGATGGTTACAAAATTAGAAGCAGCTAAAATTGCGGTTGACAGCGGTATTGCCTGCCTGCTTGCTAATGGAAGGCGCCGAGACATTATATTTTCCGCACTTAAGGCTCCACAAAGCTCAGGCACACTTTTTTTGCCTAAGAGAGCTTATTTCGAATTGAAAAAACGCTGGATTGCTTTCGGCACAAGGCCTAAGGCCGGCATCATTGTTGATCAGGGCGCAAAAAAAGCTTTATTAAATAAAAAGAGCCTGCTCTGTGTGGGAGTGATAGGTGTAAAAGGTGTTTTTGAAACAGGCGACATTGTCAATATAATCGATAATCAGGGATGTGAGTTTGCCCGAGGAAAGGCCCGCATTTCAAGTAACGCCTTGGATAAAGTAAAGGGAAGCCGCCAGGCTAAAGAGGTAATTCACTGCGATAATATCGCTATTTTAAATAATGTCTGATAAAAACTTAAAAAAGCAATTAACTACAATGGCAATAGCTGCTGATAAAGCTTGGAAGGAGGCCCAGCAGATAGAGGCCGAAGTTAAAAATAAAGCGCTTAAGGATATGGCGAGAACGTTATTGCTTAAAAAAAGTTATATCCTCAAGGAAAATAAAAAAGACATCAGCCTGGCAAGAAAAAACCGTTTACCCGCCGCATTTATTGACCGCTTAAGTCTGAATGAAAAGAGAATAAAAGAGATGTCCCGCTCTTTACTGGAAATAGCCAAGCTTAGGAATCCTGCGGGCGAAGTGATTAAATCCTGGAAGAGGCCTAACGGGTTACGTATCAATAAAGTGCGTTCTCCCCTGGGAGTTGTTCTGATCATTTACGAATCACGGCCTAATGTAACTTCTGATTGTATCGGGCTTTGTTTTAAGACCGATAACAGCGTAATTTTAAGAGGGGGGAGCGAATCTTTAAACTCAAATATAGCTATTTACCGGGTTTTAAAGAGCGTTCTAAAAAATTATAAGATTCCCGCTAACCTTATAAACATGGTAGAAACTCCAAGCAGGCGTGCAGTGGATATATTATTGAAGCTCAAGGACCATATTGATTTAGTAATTCCCAGGGGAGGGGAAAGCTTGATCAGGCGCGTAGCCGGTATTTCACGCATACCGGTGATAAAGCATTACAAGGGAATCTGCCATATTTACGTTGACGAAGATGCGGACTTGAATATCGCAGAAAAAGTTTGTTTTAATGCCAAGGTCCAGCGTCCGGCCACTTGTAACGCCATGGAGACCATGTTGGTACATAAGAACGTTGCAATAAGGTTTTTACCGGGGATGATTAAAAAGTTTAAGGAAGCCGGTGTCCAAATCCGCGGATGCGCTAACACAAAGAAAATAGTCAAGGGTATTAAGAGTGCAAAGGAAAAAGATTATTCCACCGAATACCTGGATTTGATTTTATCGGTAAAGGTGGTAGATAGTTTGGCCGAGGCTGTGGAGCATATAAATTTTTACGGCTCCGGCCACTCCGATGCTATTATTACCGATAATAAGCGCGTAGCCTCAGAATTCCTGGGAAAGGTTGATTCCGCCTGCGTATACGTAAATGCATCCACCCGTTTTACCGACGGATTTCAATTCGGCATGGGCGCTGAAATGGGTATTTCAACCGATAAGCTGCATGCCAGGGGGCCGATGTCGCTTGAAGAGTTGACCACTTATAAATATATGATATTCGGCAGCGGCCAGGTAAGAGAATAAATTATAATGAAAATAGGAATCCTCGGAGGAACATTTAACCCTATACACATCGGCCACCTTATCTTAGCTGAAGAGGTAAGGGAAAAGCAGGTATTGGAAAAAATTATTTTTGTTCCTACTTATTTGCCTCCGCATAAGGAAAACTCAGATATTGCCCCTGCAGCAAAAAGGATGGAAATGGTTAAATTAGCGATAGGCGGCAATAAATATTTCTCTGTTTCCGATATCGAGATAAAAAGAGACGGCAGGTCCTATACAATAGATACTATAAAAGAGTTTAAAAAGATATACCCCAGCGAAGACCTATGTTTTATTACCGGTTCGGATCTCTTAAATTATCTGGATGAATGGAAAGACCTACTGGAAGTTATAAAATTAGTTAAATTCATCGTAGCCACACGGCCCGGATACCCGCTGGATAAGATTCCGGAATATATTTCTACGGTTCCCATCAGGGCGGTAGACGTTTCTGCTTTTGAAATTAGGCATGCTATAAAGCAAAATAAATCATTCCGCTATCTTGTTCCGGAAGTAGTTTATAATTACATTGTGAAAAATAAATTGTATAGATAGGAGTCTTGCAGAAAATAAAAAATGAAGATAAAAATTGCCCCATCGATTTTATCCGCTGATTTTAGTGCTCTGGCCAGTGACATAAAGAGAGTTGAGCGCGCCGGTGCGGATTTGCTGCATATCGATATTATGGACGGCTGCTTTGTGCCGAATATCACAATCGGGCCGGTGGTGGTAAAACATATCCGTAGGGTAACTAGTCTTGCGCTGGATGTGCATTTAATGATTAAAAATCCGCAGGATTTCATAGATGCTTTTATCAAGGCAGGCAGCGATATGATTACCGTGCATATAGAGACAGTCAGCGCTTTGCAATTTGCGAATTTGGCAAAAAAATTAAGACGAAAAAAAGTAAAAGCCGGGGTATCCTTAAATCCTGATACGCCGTTAAGTAAAATTAAGAAGATATTGAAATTTACTGATTTTGTGCTGGTAATGTCGGTTTACCCGGGGTTCAGCGGGCAGAAGTTTATCCCTTCTGTATTAAGTAAGATTAAAGAATTACGCCGGATATATAAAAAAGATATTTCTGTTGACGGTGGAGTAAACGCTGAAGTTGCTGCTAAAATAATTAATTCCGGAGCGAATATTTTAGCCGCCGGTTCTTATATATTCGGGGCAAAAAGCGTGAAAAAAGCAATCCAAAGCTTAAGAAATGCGAAATAATTACCCTATAAAATTCGGCACTGACGGCTGGAGGGCAATAATCGGCAAAGATTATACCTTTGCTAACCTTAAAATTGTCTCTCAGGCAGTGGCAGATTACCTGGGTAGCAACAAGCGCGTGGTTATCGGTTACGACTGCCGCTTCATGTCCGATTCCTTTGCGCTTGCGGTTGCCGAGGTTCTTAGAAATAATGGCATAAAAACCGTATTATCAGACCGGCCAGTGCCTACCCCTTGCGTAAGCTTTACTGTAAAAAAGAGGTCTTTTGATTTAGGGATAATGATCACTGCTTCCCATAATCCCGCAGAGTATAATGGTTTCAAAATCAAAGTCTCCTCGGGAGGAGCAGCCAGCCCTGAGATAACAGGAAAAATCGAGGCGCTTTTAGGGGTAAATCCGGTAAAAGAGAGCGTAGTAACAAATCTGGAAATTACCAAGGAAAATCTATCTCAGGATTACGTAGGCTTTATCCGCAAATACATTGACTTTAAAAAAATTAAAAATAAAAGGTTTAGGGTTTTAGTTGACGCTATGCACGGCTCCGGAGACAGTTATATAGCCGATATATTAAAAGGGAGTAAAATAAAGATAGAGTTTTTACGCAATGAGTTTAATCCTTGGTTTGGCGGAGTAAGGCCTGAGCCGGTAGAGGAAAACCTAAAAGTCCTGATAGAGAGGGTAAAAAAGGAAAAGTTTGATTTAGGTATTGCCTTGGACGGGGATGCCGATAGGATTGCCTGTGTTGCTCCGGGAGGTGTTTTTATTTCCCCGCAGAAGATTTTAGGATTACTGGCTTTGCACCTGCATCAGGATAAGGGATTTACCGGAGGGATTGTCAAGACTATCGCCGGTACTACTATGATCGATAAAATTGCAGATTTTTTAAAAGTCAAACTTTATGAAACCCCCGTAGGCTTTAAATATATATCCGAACTCATGGAAAAAGAAGATATTTTAACCGGCGGAGAAGAAGCAGGAGGGATGGGAGTAAAAGGATACATTCCCGAACGCGACGGAATAGTAGCCGGGCTTTTACTTATTGAAATGATGGTTTACCGTAATAAAAATATCTTAAAGATCTTAAATGAAATGGAAAAGCAGTTCGGAAGGTATTATTATTTACGTAAAGATATACAACTTAAAAAGAAGATAAAACTGAAAAAAGAAAACTTACCTAAAGATATATTAGGGAAAAAAGTCCTGCAGGTAAAAGATTACGACGGTTTTAAATTAATCTGTGAAGACGACAGCTGGCTGATGCTGCGTGTCTCTGGAACAGAGCCGATTGTGCGGGTTTACGGGGAGGCAAAGAGCTTAGCTCGTTCAAAGAAACTCATTGCTTACGGAAGCGAGATGGTTTTGCCAGATGCTTTATAACCTGTTCAGATTTATATTCTTTGTAATATTTAAATTGTTGTTTAGATACGAAGTTAGGGGAAGAGAAAATATTCCTAAAAGCGGAGGGTTTATTTTAGCTAGTAATCACGTAAGCTATTTAGACCCCATAGCTGTTGGAATCGGCACTTCCAGAAGGTTAAGTTATTTGGGGCGGCACGATTTATTTTCCAATCCCTTTTTTAGCCTGGCTTTATATAAAGCAGGAGTAGTTCCAATAAAAAGAAAGAGTGCTGATCTGGCTGCTTTAAAAGAGGCTATGCGCAGGGTAAAAAGAGGCTTAGGGTTAGTAATCTTTCCTGAGGGCACGCGCGGTGCTGGTTTGAAAGAAGTTCAGCCCGGCATAGGCTTCTTAGCGGCAAAACTTAATGTGCCGGTTGTGCCGGTATTTGTCAGGGGTACTGAAAAAGCATTACCGAAAGCGAGTAAATTTATAAAGCCGGTGAAAATTTCTGTTTTTTTCGGCAGGCAAATTTCTATAGAAAGGAGGACGCCTTATCCGGATATTGCGCAAAAAATTATGGATAGCATCAGGCGCCTTTCATGCGAGTCAAACAATTAACAGGCAATGAGCTGATTTCTGCGGAATTTACTGTTAATCCCTTCCTAAAACACTACTTAAAGACATACACTGCCAAGTACAGAAAAAAGAAGATAGCCTTTTGTTTTTAGGTATATTTTTAAGAAAATGGGGGTGTTGATTTTTTAACACTATATTAATTACTGACAGATAATTAAAAAATAATTTAAGGAGGATAGAAAAAATGGTAGAAAAAAATATTATGGAAGAGCTTTACAACAAGAGCATTAAAGTTGTACGCGAGGGGGATATAATAAAAGGAAAGATAATTTCAATCAGGCCGAAAGAAGTCCTGGTTGACGTGGGTTTTAAATCAGAAGGAGTAGTGCCGGTTAGCGAATTTAATAAAAAGGATTTAGAGATAGGCAAGGAATTAGATTTCTTTGTTCAATGCATTGAGGATGATTTCGGGATGATCGGCCTCTCTCATGACCGGGCAGTGCGCATTCAAGGCTGGGATCAGATTGTGAAGACTCATAAGGAGGCCTCACTTATCTCCGGGAAGCCTGTAAAGAAGGTGAAGGGCGGTTTTCTGGTTGATGTGATGGGCATTGAAGGATTTTTACCTGCTTCTCTTTCTGCCTTTAAGGGTGTTCCGGAAAAAGAGATAATCAACAAAGGGTTTAATTTCAAGATCGTCAAAATAAATAATTTGAGGCATACAATAATCTTATCCCACCGTGAGGCAGTGCAGAAGGAAAAAGAAGAGGCAAAGAGCAGGCTCTGGAAAGAATTAAAAATAGGCAATGTCTATCCCGGAGTGGTTAAGGCTATAACTGATTTCGGGGTCTTTGTGGATTTAGGAGGGGTAGATGGCCTTCTTTATATTACCGACATGTCCTGGTCTAAAATCAGCCATCCATCAGAAATGGTTGCCTTAGGTGATAGGATCGAAGTCATGATTTTGAATTTGAACCAGGAGGCAGAAAAGGTTTCTCTGGGCTTAAAGCAGAGGTTCCCCGACCCCTGGCAGGATATCGAGACAAAATACAGTCCTAATAGTAAAGTAAAGGGGAAAATCGTAAATATTCTGCCTTACGGAGTTTTTGTAGAGTTAGAAAAGGGCATTGAGGGCCTGGTGCATATTTCAGAGGTATCTTGGACAAAACGCATCAATAATTTGAGTGAGATATTCGCTATCGGGGATATGGTTGAAGCCCAGGTTATAAATATTGATAAAGACCAGCGCAGAATTTCTTTGAGCCTTAAACAGCTTGAGCAGAACCCATGGGAAGAAGCAGATTCAAAATATGCGGTTGGCTCTAAAGTACAAGGCAGGGTAAGAGGGATTACGCAATACGGTGTTTTCGTAGAATTAGATAATAATTTGGAAGGGATGATCCATATTTCGGATATCTCCTGGACAAAACGTATTGCTCACCCGCAGGATGTCTTGAAGAAAGGACAAAAAATTGAGGTAGTAGTGCTTTCGGTAGACAGCCAGAACCGGCGCATTTCTTTGGGGCTAAAGCAGCTTGAACCTAATCCTTGGCCTGAGATTGCCGAAAAATATCCTGTGGAAACGATTTTAGAGGCAGAGGTGATTAACATAACCGACTTCGGCGTCTTTGTGAAAATCGAAGAGGACCTGGAAGGCCTGGTTTTTGCAAATGAAATAGAC
>QNCD01000043.1 GCA_003644385.1 Candidatus Omnitrophota bacterium | reverse complement strand
GAGGAAGTTGCCCTGATTGATGTTGCTAAAGGCCTGGCGCAAGGTAAACCCCTGGACATGGAAGACGCCTCAAGCCCTTTAAAACGCTTTTATAAAATAAAAGGCAGCGAGGACATAAAGGAAATAAAAGATTCTGACCTTGTAATAAATACTGCGGGGTTACCACGTAAGCCCGGGATGACCCGAGAAGAGCTGCGTGATAAAAATGCCGGGATAATTAAAGAAATCGCAGGCCAGGTAAAAAAACTTGCAACTGATGCGATTTTCATTATTGTCACCAATCCTTTAGATCTGATGTGCCGGTTGGCGCTGGATGCAACCGGCTTCAAGCCCAATAAAGTAATCGGAATGGGCCCGACCTTAGATTCGGCAAGATTTGCCAATCTGGTTAGCAAGGAATTAAATGTCCCCCACGCTGACATTGAGGCATGTGTAATTGGAAGCCACGGCGAAGGGATGCTGCCGCTACCCAGGTTTACTAAAATCAAAGGTGTTGCCTTAGAAGAATTTCTTTCCAAAGAAAAGATTCAAGAGCTTACCCGAAAAACCGTCCTTAGGGGTGCGGAAATAGTAAACTTACTTGGTAGCGGCAGTGCTTATTTCGCCCCTTCGGCGGCAATCGCAGAGCTGGTGCGCGCGGTTGCAAAAGACGAAAAGCGCATTTTAGGAGTCTGCGCCTACCTAAACAAAGAATACGGCCTCAAAGATGTTTCTATCGGCATTCCCTGCCGCATCGGAAAAGAGGGAATAGAGCAAATCATAGAATTAGAACTAAACCAAGAGGAAAAAGCAGCGCTTAGTAAAACCGCTTCATCGCTTAAAGAACAATACCAAGGGATAAAAAATAGTTTTTAGTAAAGACTACCGAGTACACAGTACAGAGTAAAAAATCATATAGTTAAATATTTCACCTTGCTAAAAAGTAAAGCTATAAACTAAACACGGTAGCTCGTACACCGTACTAAAAGGAACTTTATAAACGAACCACAGCGCTCTGTACTCTGTAAACTGTACACTCTACTTAAATATGGATTACGACTTAACAGTCATCGGCGCAGGCTGGGCAGGCATTAATGCTGCTAAAAAAGCCAAAAACTCGCAGCTAAAAGTCCTGCTTATTGAGAAACAGGATTTCGGAGGCACCTGCTTAAACCGCGGCTGTATTCCCACCAAAGCACTGATCCAATCTGCAAAAATATTCTCTCAGGCAAAAAAATCAACAAATTTCGGCATCAACCTGGAAAACCCCAGGCCGGATTTCGCCAAAATCCAAGAAAGAAAAAATAAAATCATCCAGCAGCTAGCAAGCGGCATGCAATTAATGCTCCGAGGCATAGACACACTCAAGGCAGAAGCGCAAATCCTCTCCCCGAATGAAATAAAAGCCGCAGATAAAACAATAAAAACTAAATCTATAGTCATTTCCAGCGGCTCAAGGCCGATGGAAATAGGCGCTTTAAAATTTGACAACAAAAAAATTATTTCCAGCGACGATATCCTCAGCCTCAAAGAAATCCCCAAATCCCTGCTGGTCATCGGAGGAGGCGTCATTGGATGCGAATTTGCGTGTTTATTTTCAACTTTCGGCACAGAAGTCTCAATTGTCGAACTTACCCCGCAGCTTCTGCCGGGTATGGGCACAGAAATTGCCAAAAAACTGGGAACTATTTTTAAGAAAAAACGCATTAAAGTCAATACTAATACCAACGCCAACACCCTGGATTTGAATGATTATGAATTAACCCTGCTATGCGTGGGAAGAACTGCCAGCACTCAGGGCCTGGGCCTTGAAAAAGCAGGCGTTGCTTTAGAAAAAAATAAAATTATTGTTGATGAATATTTAAGAACCAGCGTCCCTAATATTTACGCAGCCGGGGACTCTACAGCCAAAATTATGCTGGCGCATTACGCTGCCTACCAGGGCGAAATAGCAGGTTTTAACGCGGCAAATCCCACCCAGCCGCAAAAAGCCGATAACCAGATTGTACCCAGCTGCATATTTACCGACCCGGAGATTGCTGCAGTCGGCCTGCAGGAAGAAGAAGCAAAAAAACAGAACCGGGAAACAGAAATAAGAAAATACGATTTTCAGGGATCGGGCATGGCGCGCATCATAGATGAAACAGATGGTTTTATAAAGATCGTTTCCGATAAAAAATCTAACGTAGTGCTCGGCGCTTCTATTATCGGGCCGCGCGCAACGGAATTGATCGCAATTTTATCTCTTGCCGTAACAAACAGAATGAAGGCCTCTCAAATCCGGGACACAATTTTCGCCCACCCCAGCGTATCTGAATCCGTCAGCGACTGTTTTAAAGAAAATCATGGAATTTAAAGTATTCGATATCGGACTTATGAATTATAAAGACGCCTTGTGGTTCCAGAAAGAAGTCTTTAAAGCGGTCCATTTAGGCTTAGAGGGCCCGTCCCTGATCCTGTGTAATCACAACCCGGTAATTACTTTGGGAAGGACAGCAAAGCGGGAGAACATCCTGTTTCCCGAATTAGAATTAGAAAAGAAAGGCATAGAGGTTTACGAAACAGAAAGGGGAGGAGGCGTAACCTACCACGGCCCCGGCCAATTGATTGCTTATCCGATTTTCAACCTGGCGCGCCTAAAAAAGGATATCCACTGGTTCTTAAGGGAATTAGAGCATATTGTGATTGACCTTTTAGCTACTTTCGGAATCCAGGCCAAAAAAAATCCGGATTTAACCGGCGTATGGCTTGAAAAAGGAAAAATTTCTTCTATCGGGATTGCCATTAAACACTGGATCACCTTTCACGGCCTGAGCATCAACTTAAAAAAAGATGATCTGGATAATTTCCAACTCATCCGGCCTTGCGGCATGGATATCCGCATGACTTCACTGGAATCAGAATTAAATAAAGAAGTTGATATAGAAGAGGTAAAAAAAGAGCTGATTGTCAAGTTTAAGGAGATTTTTAATTTCACTTCCGTGCGTTACACGGATATAAGGAGGTAACTCATGACTAATGTGGTTTTACCGCCGTTAGGTGAAAATATTGAAAAGGCAACTGTTTCCTTCTGGTTTTTTAAAGCAGGGGATAAGGTTAATGAAAAAGACGATTTAGTAGAGATGACTACGGATAAAGCAACTTTCAACATTCCCAGTCCCTGCACAGGAATTTTGCAAGAGGTACTGATGACTGAAGGACAGGTTGCGCACGTTGGCGAAACCCTGGGGATTATCGAAGAGGAACCAAAGTAATTGTAAATAATAAAGATACTGAATAGGGAAGGGGAGAGGCAATTTAAGTACAGAGTACGGTGTACGGAGCAGAATTGGACGCGAGCATACGCGTCCTTTTTTATTTGCCAAAATATCTCTTGACAAGCCGCAATTTCACTAGTATAGTTATAGTTCCTATAAACATACCAAGGAAGGTGATAATATGTTCAAAGAAAAAGAAATCATGACCACCAAAGAGGTTGCCGAGTATTTGCATATCCATCCTCTTACTGTGAACCGCTATGCCCGCGAAGGCAAGATTCCCGCCTTTCGCATCGGCACAGACTGGCGCTTTCACAAGAAACACATCGAGAGATGGATACAGGAAAAGTCGGGGTATAATTTCAGTAGTACTAAGGGGAATAAAAAGAGGCTTACATAAAAAAGCTTTAAGGGAGAGATATAAAATGCAATTTTATGTAAAAAAAAATTCCGGCAGAACTTGGTATAAAAATGTTACAGTATCATTATTTCACCTTATAAGAGAATCAATAATTCTATCTTTACCAATTAGAAAATTCCCTTCATTTATTATTAAGCTTTTATACGGGGTTATCCCTGAATTTATATTTTTTGTTCATCCAAGACGTACTGAAGATATTTATATCGGTTTTCCACCTTCTTTTTTAATGCGTAGATTCCTTGGTAGAAAGCTTTTTTTAAAGGTTTTTTTTAAATTCCCCCCATTCTTACTAAGTACCCTTAAAACACGAAATGGTGTCAATGGTTTAGTTATTTCAAGTCCGATTTTACCTCAAATCTTTTTTAAGGACAGAAAAAAAACAATGGAAGAAGCTTTAAAAGGCCTACAGTTTGCTTCTAAAATAACTAAAAAACGCAGTGTTTTTGGCTTAGGGGGTTTATGGCCAATGGTTACCAGAAGAGGCTTAACTTTGAAGAACTATGCCAAAGAAAAAAACCTTGTTATTACAAACGGTCATTCTGGTACGCTTTTATCTATTTTTTTAACAATCAAAAAAATATCTTCGTTAGTAAATATGCCTCTTGAGCGTATCAAAATAGTTCTTTTAGGTGTTGGAAAAATGGGTGAGAATTTAGCTCAAATTCTTTGGGGAAAAATTTCTTCACTAACAATAGTAGATATAAACGAATTTCGAATAAACTCTACAGAGAAGAAACTAAAAAACATTCCTAGCGTTACAGAGCTTCATAAATATACTAGTAATAATGGCATTACCACTTTAAAAGAAATATTAGCAAAAGGCCACATAATAGTTTGTACTACGTCTAATATAAGACGCATAATGAAGCCTGAAGATGTTCCAGAGTACTCTATTATTATTGATGACTCTAGGCCTGAAGCTATTCCAAGAAATCTATCTGATAATAAGATAGTCATTGAGGGTGGTTTATTAAAAATACCTGGCTTAATTCAACATTATGATTTTGGATTCGGTATAGACGATAATGTCTTTGGCTGCTTAGCTGAAACTTTTTTGTTAGCATCAGATCCCTCAAAATTACTTATTCCTACTATAGGCAAAGTCGACTTCAAAAATTTCTATAAGATGGCTGCGGCTTGCGAAGTTTTAAATGTAAGGGTCGGTAATTTTAAATGTCGGGATAAAATTATAAAAAACAAAACCGTAGTTTCAATATTAAGAAAAAAAATCAATTTATTAAATAAAAGCGAAAAGGAATAAATGCCTGAAATCTTTTTGAAAACTAATTATTTTTTTAATCCACACGCTATACCTATCTGCTTAGTTGGATTATTTATATTAATAGGTGGGGTATTCCTACGACTAAGAAAAAGAAATTCCCTGTTAACTTTGTCCTTCCTTTTTATTTGTTTAAGTGTTTCATTATGGCTATTAGCAACCACTATGGGCGTCTCGTCTAAAAATATTGAAATTGCGTCTTTTTGGTTCAAACTAGACAACTTTGGTGTTATGTTTATTTCTGTAAGCATTTTATTTTTTACAAAAGCGGTCCTGGGCATAAAAAAATATAAAGCTATTACAGCAGGATATATTATTGCATTTATTTTAGGAATTATTGCTTTAAGAACAAAATGGTTAGTCGTGGGAGCGAAAGAACATTTTTGGGGTCTTTTTCCAAGCTGGGGCTTCCTTAGTATACCTGTTCTTGTCTTATTCTTTGGCTATATGGGAACAAGTTTTTTTATTTTATTTGAGAATTACTTAAAAGGCAACTTAACTCCACTTAAAAAAAACCAAATAAGATATATTATAATAGCTTATCTAATTGGCTACACAGGCTCGGTTGATTTTCTCCCAACATTCAACATCGAGATTTACCCTTTTGGTTATATTTCTATTTTTCTATACCTTTCAATAATTGCTTATACAACAGTGCGCTATAGCTTAATGGATATTAAGGTCGCCCTTACTCGTACCGGCATTTTCATTATAATTTACACCTTAATTTTGGGTTCGCCTTTTGCTTTAGCTTTAACTTATAGAGATTGGCTTATAGGTATTTTAGGGCCTAATTGGTGGATTGCACCTCTTGGCCTAATGGCTATTTTAGCCACCGCTGGTCCGTTCATTTATATTTATATTGAGCGTAAAGCAGAAGAGAGATTACTTAAAGAGCAGAGGCGCTACCAGAATGTCCTAAAACAGGCAGCTATGGGTATGACCAGAATCCGCGACTTAAACCGGCTGCTTAACCTGATTGCTCATATAGTTACTAAAACTGTGCGTATTTCTTATGTGGGTATTTATCTTTACAATAAGGATACTGAGGAATTCGTACTCCAGGTCAGCCGGGATAAAGACAGGGTGCCTATTCCTAAGGTAGCATTAGATAATCCGCTGGTCTTCTGGCTGGATCATAAGCGCGAGCCGTTAATTTATGAAGAAGTAAAACGCCAGGCCCAAGAGCTGCATGATCCGGCTTCAAGTTACGCGCATTTAGAGGAAATCATGCGCACCCTTACTGCTTCGGTAGTCATCCCTAGTTTCCTGGAAGACAAATTCATGGGCTTTATTGTCTTAGGAGATAAGCTCTCAGGCCAGATATATACCCCTGAAGATCTAAACGTATTCCAGGTTTTAGCCAGTCAAGCTGCGCTTGCCATTGAAAACGCCCAGTTCTATGCTGAAACCCAGGAAATGCAATCCCAGATTGCCCAGGCAGAGAAAATGGCTACCATCGGAACCATGGCAGACGGTCTGTCGCATCAGATAAATAACCGCTTTTATGCGCTTTCCTTAATTGCCGAAGATACAGTTGATACTATAAAAACTACTGACCTTACTAAATGCACCCCAGAAATGAAAGAAATGATTAAGCATATCACCCACGCCCTGGACCGCATCCAATCTAATGTCATGCAAGGAGGAGAGGTAGTCAAAGGCATCTTAAAATATACCCGTAAGGGCGTAGAAGGGCTTATGCCAATCACCCTGGATCAGATTCTTGACGGCACATTAGAAATGGTCCAATACAAAGTAAAGCTCTCAGAAATCGATATCATCCGCAATTACGAAAAAGATATCCCGAAAATCAAAGGCAACCTCACCCAGTTACAGGAGGTATTCTTTAACTTCATAGATAATGCTTATGACGCTATTGTCGAACGCAGGTCTACTTTAAAAGAAGAAGGCTACCGCGGAAAAATCACGGTCTCAGCACAACCCAAAGACACCAAGCTAGAAATCCTAGTTGAAGATAACGGCATAGGAGTAAAGGACGCAGATGAGAAGAAGCTCTTTACCCCCTTTTTTACTACCAAGACCTCAACACGCAAAGGTACAGGCCTTGGGCTTTACGTAATCAAGAAACTGATCACCGACGCCCACAAAGGAAAAATTATCTTTGAGTCAGCTTACAAGGTAGGGACGAGATTTATTGTAGAGTTACCAATTGCGGTATAAATAAGGTTGATATTTTTTTAAAAAGGTGCTATTTTAAATAATTGAAGGAGAAAAAAATGGCGAAATTGTTAATCGTTGACGATGAAGCGGATGTGAGGGAATTTGCCGCGAATTTTTTTCGCAGGCGCAAAATTGACGTTTTCACCGCAGGAAACGGGGAAGAGGCAATTAATATTGCCGAAGGCCAAAAACCAAATTTGATTTTATTAGACATAAAAATGGAGGGGGTTGACGGAATCCAGGTCCTGGAGCGCATCAGGCAGAAAGATAGCTCCGTCAAAGTGATTATGGTTACCGGCACAAAACCCGAAGAAAACGAAACCTTTGCAAAATGCCTTCAATTAGGAGCCACCAACTACATCCATAAACCCCTACAGTTGGATGAGCTGGAAAAAATAGTGCTCAAAGAGTTGAATTAAATTCAAGGCCCGGTCTTTGCTTGTTTTTAGGTATCCCTACCTAAACGTTACTAAAAATGGCTATTGATTATAAGAAAGAGTTAGAAACAGCAGCTAAAACCATGATCCTGGTGCACAAACCGGATGTGCTGATTAAAATGATTGTGCGCATGATCGTGCGTAAAATAGAACTCAGCCACGCCGGAATATTATTATATCAGGAAGAAAAAGACACCTACATCTTAACCATCTCCCGCGGGGCGCGCGGCATAAAAATCCCTTCAGGTTTTGCGCGTATGGACGCCTCGAATCCGTTAATCCGCTTTTTTAACGAGAAAAAATACCGCCGTTATTCCAGGGATGGTTCAATCCAATACGTAGAAATAAAAAAGTTACTAAACGGTGAAGCTACAAAAGAAGATAAGGAGCTGTTAGACCAGGTCCTTTACCAGCTGGAGATTTTTGAGACTGCAGCATGTGTTCCCAGTTATTTTGGCAACCAACTGCTGGGAGTATTATTGCTGGGCACCAAAAAAAACGGCCATGAATTTCAGCACGATGAATTAGATTTTCTTTCTGCGCTTGCCTCAGACGTAGCCATGGCAATCAGAAACGCCCACCTCTTCAGGCAGCTGGAAAACGAATTAGAGCGCAACCGCAACCTTTTTATAAATACTACTATTGCCTTAGCAACGGCAATCGAAGCCAAAGACCGTTATACCAAAGGCCATACCGAGCGAGTGACTACCTTAAGCATGGAAATCGCTAAAGTAATGCGCAAGAACAATTCCTATAAAGTCGACGACAAATTTATGGATGACCTGCAGATAGCCGCGCTGCTGCATGATATCGGAAAAATCGGAATTCCTGAGGCTATTTTAAATAAACAGGGGGCTTTGACATTAGAAGAATGGAAAAAAATGCAAAGCCATGTTTTGATGGGAGAGACAATACTTGCGCCCATAAAAGAGTTGAAAAACGTGATTCTTGGGGTAAAATACCATCATGAGAGATTCGACGGCAAAGGTTACTTGGAGAAATTAACCGGGGATAAAATACCGCTGATTGCGGCGATTATTTCGGTAGCTGACAGCTATGACGCGATGATTACTGATCGGCCCTACCGCACCAAGGCCAAAACCAAAGAAGAGGCAATCGCAGAAATACAAAACCTTTCCGGAAAGCAATTCCATCCGCAAGTCGTAAACGCTTTCCTTCAAATTTGCAGAGAGGGCAGGCTTCCTTAAATTAAATGGCTGGCAAACGCATCCTACTTATGTATATCACCGAAGTCTCAGGCCATCATAGCGCTACTTTGGCTATTGAAAAGGCCTTGCGCATACTTTCACCGGATGCGGAAATTTTAAATATCAACGCTTTCAATTACACAAATCCAATATCAGAGAAAATCGTCAACCGGCTTTATATGGGTGTAATTAAAAAAGCGCCTAAGGTCTGGGGCTATCTCTATGATAATTACGCGATAGTTAAAAGAATAGAGAAAATTAAACGCTCTATCCATAAATTCAATTCTCCGAAATTAAAAAAGCTCTTTGATAAATTCAAACCGAATGTGGTAATCTGCAGCCAGGCTTTTCCCTGCGGAATGGTAGCAGATTATAAAAGGGCTTATAATAGCGAAATCCCGCTTATTGCAGTACTTACTGATTATGTCCCGCATGCTTATTGGATTTACGATACGGTAAATTATTATGTCACTCCGGCTGAAGAGATAAGCCAGAGGTTAGCGAAAAAAGGGGTAAGCGCGGATAAAATCCAAAGCCTTGGTATTCCTTTTGACCCTAAATTCATACAGAAAATTGACAAAGCCGAAGCTCAGCAAAAGCTGGGTTTAAACGCCGGGGTGTCTACGATATTGATTATGGGCGGAGGCCAGGGCCTGGGCCCGATTAAAACAATCATAACGTCCTTAGAGAAAATAAAGAAAGAACTGCAACTGCTTATAGTCTGTGGAACAAACCGTAAGCTCTGCAGCTCTTTAAAAAGAAAACTTAAAAAGTTTAAAAAGAAAACCCTGCTTTTCGGCTATACCGATAATATCAACGAATTAATGGATGCCTCTGACATTATTATCACTAAGCCCGGCGGGATTACTACCGCAGAGGCATTAGCTAAAAAAATCCCGATGGTTATAGTAAAGCCTTTGCCCGGGCAGGAAGCAAATAACACTGCCTATTTGACGCAAAACAACGCGGCAATCAAAGTGGATAATCCCAAGGCAATAAACCTGGTAATAGAAAAGTTATTGAATAATCCTTTAAGGATTGATGATATTGCGCAGTCTGAAAATAAAATCGCAAAACCAAACGCCAGTTTTGATATTGCCAAACTGATTTTGGACCAGCCTTAAAAATATGGGTGATTATGTACTCTATAGAATCGGAAAATTTATTGCCATGCACATTCCGCTAAAGCTGGCTTACAAACTGGCTATATTTTTTTCCGATGTGCACTTTATTTTTGCCAATAAAGACCGCGCAACTGTCTTGGGCAATCTGAAAGTTATTTTCCCTGAGAAATCAGTCCGGGAAATCCGGCGTATCCGCATCAGGATGTTTCGTAATTTCGCCAAGTACTTAGTGGACTTCTTCCGCTTTGAAAAATTGACTAAAGAAGAGGTTGCAAAAAATGTTAAGGTGCTCAACCGCCATTACCTTGACCAGGCGCTGGCCAGGAATAAAGGGGTGATTGTATTGTCTGCGCACATCGGAAACTGGGAATTAGGCGGTGCAGTGGTTGCGCTTGCCGGATACCCTATATGGGTGGTGGCGATGACCCACAAATATAAAAAAGTTAATGATTTTTTTGTTAACCAGAGAAAAAATAAGGGTATTAACGTTATTCCAATGGAAAGAGCGGTAAAGCAGTGTCTTACTGTTTTGAATGAGAATAAGCTTCTCGGGTTGATTGGAGACCGGGATTTTACAGAGCGCGGGATTACGGAAGATTTCTTTGGTAAACCCATGCTTTTTCCTGTTGGGCCGGCGGGATTCGCTTTAAAAACCGGGGCGGCGATTGTGCCTACGTTTATAGTTAGGAACCCTGATGACAACTTCACCCTAATGATAGAAAAGCCGATTATTGTCGAGCCGTCAATTAGTAATAAGAACGGCGGGGATGAAAAACTGCGTAAGGTAATTTCCCAATATAAAATAATATTTGAAGAGTATATTAGAAAATACCCTGACCAGTGGTATATGTTCAGGAAGTTCTGGAAGGATTAAAATTTAATTTTGATGAGAATTTGTGTAGTGATACCTACTTTAAACGAGGCTCGAGCAATTGCTGATATCGTGAAAAATATCCGCCAGCAGAACCTGGATGTTTTAGTTATTGATGACGGATCTACGGACAACACCCACCGAGCTGCCGCAGATAACGGGGCAGTGGTAATTAAAAGCCTGCGCAACGAAGGAAAAGGCGCGTCTTTAATAAAGGGGTTTGATTATGCGTTAAAAAATAATTATGATGCGGTAATTACCATGGACGGCGACGGCCAGCATTTAGCTGAAGAAATACCTTATTTTGTAAGGGTAGCAGATACTTCAAACAGCGATATACTTGTAGGAAACCGGATGACAAAAAAAAGAAATATGCCTTTGATTCGGGTTTTCACTAATAAATTTATGTCCTGGTTTATTTCTTGGCTCTGTAAACAAAAAATCCCGGATTCGCAATGTGGATTCAGGTTAATAAAGAGGTGGGTGCTGGAAAAAATAAGTTTAAGCACCCGAAAATATGAAATTGAATCCGAGCTATTGATTAAAGCTGCGCGGGTAGGCGCAAAAATTGAATCTGTGGGAATCAGGTCAGTATACAGCGGAGAGCGCAGCGCAATTAATCCTTTTGTGGATACCTTCAGGTTTTTTAGGTACATACTTTCCGAATTTGGCAAACAGCCTAAAAAAACCAAAGCCGAATAATATATGGATTACGCAGTACTAAGAAAACGCATGGTTGATGAACAGCTGATTCCGCGCGGGATTATGGACCCAAGAGTGCTGGCTGCATTTTATAAAGTAGAGCGCCACGCATTTATTCCGCAGGAAGTAAGAAGCATGGCTTATAGCGTATTCGCCGGTGCCGATTGGAGAAAGCCAGACAATTTCCCAGCCGTATATGGTGGCCTTGATGACTGAGACCTTGAGTCTAACCGGTAAGGAAAAGGTATTGGAAATCGGCACGGGCTCGGGATATCAGGCGGCGATATTAGCGGAATTGGCAAAGAAAGTTTACAGCGTTGAAAGGTTCGGGGATTTAGCAAAAAGTGCAGAAAACCAGTTAAAGGCAATGGGGTATACAAATGTAGAGATTCAGGTGGGTGATGGAACTTTGGGGTGGCCGGAGGAAGCGCCCTTTGATCGGATTATAATTACCGCAGCCAGCCCGCGCGTGCCTTTGCCTTTGACCGAACAGTTAAAAGAAGGGGGTAGGATTTTACTTCCGATTGGTGATACTTTCAGCCAGATATTAACTGCGATCGACAAGAAAAAAGGCAAGTTGGTTTCACAACAAATCTGCAGCTGCGTATTCGTGCCCCTGGTCGGCAAATTCGGCCACCCCGAATAGATGGGGACGTTTCTACCCTTTAGAACCTATTGTGATTAAAGAAGTTACAAATTTTTCTGTTTGAAGTTGCGTCTTTTTTTAGTAAATCATAAAACTTTATATAAATAAAAAATGCTAAAGTTCAAAATTTTTTGTGCTGTAACTTATTGGGAAATATGAAGTTGCAAAAGGTAGAAACGTCCCCATTATGATACTTGGTTGGTTGGAAGGTATTCCTAAAGAAATCGCGGTGATGATTATAGGGGCACTGCCTGTTTTCGAATTAAGAGGGGCACTCCCCCTGGCTCTGTATTGGGAGATTCCTATGTGCAAGGCATTCTGGCTGGCAGTACTGGGGAATCTGATTCCGGTAGCGCCCTTACTTTTATTACTAGAGCCGGTTTCAAGGCGCCTGAGAAAATTTAAACTCTGGTCGCGCTTTTTTGACTGGCTCTTTGAGCGCACCAGAAAAAAAGCAGACGTGGTGCAAAAATACGAAGCTTTAGGCCTGGCAATGTT
>QNCD01000042.1 GCA_003644385.1 Candidatus Omnitrophota bacterium | reverse complement strand
TTTTGCAGTATATTGAAAGGTTCTCATTTTTTACTCCTTTTTAAAGCTTAAGTTATTTTTTTATCTAACCTGAAGAAATATCTATATCAAATTAAAAATTATAATTTTTTTACTACCTGAAGAAACGCTTCAACCACCTTAGGGTCAAACTGGCTACCGCTATTTTTCTTTATCTCAGCAATGGCTTCTTCTTTAAAGAAAGGGGTTTTTCTATAAGGGCGTGAAGAGCACATTGCATCATATGCATCTGCCAAATGAATAATCCTGGCCCCTAAAGAAATTTCTTCTCCTTTAAGCCCTTTTGGATATCCTGAACCATCGTAATGCTCGTGATGCTGCTCAACTAGAGCTATCACTCCGTTTAAAAAAGGTAACGGTTTTAAGATCTGTATAGCTGTAGTTGGGTGTTTTTTTACTTCTTCCCACTCTTGGGGAGTAAGCCCCGTAGCCTTACCCAGCATATTATCCTGAACACCGATCTTACCTAAATCATGCAATTCACAGGCCTCCCTGATTAGTTGAATCGTTTCAGTAGGCAAATGTAGCTCTTCGGCAATAGCTACAGCATACTTGGCAACATTTTTCGAATGGCTGTGCGTATAATGGTCTTTGGCTTCTATTGCCTGGGCTAAAACTTTTATTGTACGCATATATGTATTGCGTAAATCCTCATAAAGACGCTTTAAATTTTTTGTTGATTCCTCTATCCTCTTTGCCAAAAGGTTATTCTGCTTTTTTAACGAGGCGTTTGATTCCTGTAGCCCGCCGATTAACTTGTGATTCGCTAATAACAAATAACGTAAATCCACTCCTTTCTTTATCAAAAAAAACAACTTTTCAAGATTAATCGGCATATTAATATAATCGTAAACTCCTAAATCATTCACTTCTGCTATTGTCTTTGGATCTTTATTTTCTATGCATACGATGATAATCACATCTGGATCAATATCTTTTAATTCTTTGATTGTTTCCTTTCCTTTAAAATTAGGCATGCCGTATTTAACTATTACGACATCGAAAGCTCCCTGCTTGAATGTATCTAAAGCCGCTATTATATTTGTTCGGGTAGTCACCAGAAATTCTTCTTTAATACTTAGCTCACTGTACAAATACCTGCTTATGACCTCATTATCGTGAATTAATAGAATGCGGCAGTCTTTTAACATATTTATTTTATATTTTATTCCTCAGTAGTTACCCTAAGGGCTTCTTCCAATGTAGTCAGGCCATCCTTTACCTTTAAGAAGGCATCCTCTCTTAAGATTTTCATGCCTACGCGCTCTATTACGTATTTTTTTATATCATCAATGGATCTTTTTTTCATGATCATTTCTCTTACTATATCATCAAGTAAAAAAGCTTCCAAAATTGCTATTCTGCCGTGGAAGCCGGTATTATTACAGTATTTACAACCCGAGGAGGTGTAAAAAGTCGTTTTCTCTTTAAAGCCAACCTGTTCCAAAATTTCTTTAGGTATATCTATCGGCGTCCTGCACTTAAGGCAAAGCCTGCGGCAGAGCCTTTGTGCAGAAAGCATAATAATACTGGAAGCTACCAAAAAAGGTTCTACACCCATATCAATAAGACGTGTAATGCTGGAAATCGCATCATTTGTGTGCAGCGTAGAAAGCACTAATTGTCCGGTTAAAGCTGCCTTTACCGCAATATCTGCGGTTTCGGAATCCCTTATTTCTCCGATCATAATGATGTCTGGGCTCTGCCTAAGCGCCGAACGTAAGCCCGAAGCAAAAGTAAGGCCGATCTCTGGTTTTGCCTGAATCTGAGTTACACCTACAAGCTGATATTCAACCGGATCTTCGATGGTAATGATATTCCTTTCCGGAGTATTTAACTGGTTTAACACAGAATAAAGAGTTGTAGATTTACCGGAACCCGTGGGGCCGGTAACCAAAATCATACCGAAAGGCTTAGCTATTGCTTCTTTACATATGGCCAGCGGCTGCTCTGAAAATCCCAACTTATCCAACCCTATTGATAAATTTGATTTATCCAGGAGGCGCAAAACAAATTTTTGTCCGAATGTTGTGGGAAGGCTGGAAACGCGGAAATCAACCTCCCTGTTTTCAAATTTAACCTTAAATCTTCCATCTTGAGGAATACGATTCTCGGTAATATCCAGATTAGAGATGATCTTAAGCCTAGCTAAGACTGCATTCTGGTTTACTTTCGGGATTTTGAATATATCATGTAATGCCCCATCAATGCGGTATCTTATACGCAAGCATCCCTCCTCCGGCTCAATATGTATATCAGAAGCTCTTTTTTTCAAGGCCTCAGTAAGAGTAAGGTCAACTAATTTTACAATCGGAGGATCTTCGCTATCCTTAAGCGCGGCGCTAAGTTCAATCTCCTCGCTTTTAATCAACTCTACCGCTGCCTTTTCGCCAGCTTCTTTATTTGGGATTGTAGGAGTCGAAGCCTCCCCTATGAGATCTTCAATTTTAGCTTTTTCCCCTCTATACTGCGCATCAATTACCTTCATAATCTCCTCTTCTGAGGATAAGACAATATCAATGTTACAGCCGGTAATCGCCTTAAGGTCATCAAGAGCAAATATATTCAAAGGATCAGCCATAGCCACAGTAAGGCTATTACCCATTTTAGATATTGGGATAAGCGTATATTGCCTGGCCATACGCTCAGGGATTACCCCGATAACCTGGGGGTCAAATTTATATCTACTCAAATGCATCAACGGAATATAAAGCTGGTTAGACAATAAAGCCAGCAGTTTTTCTTCGCTAAGATAATTGCGTTCTACTAAAACTTTACGCAAAGGTGCACCGCTTTGTTTTTGTATTTTCAAAGCCTCATCTAATTGTTCTTTAGAGAGATACTTGCTTTTAATTAATACATCAATAACATTCTCTCTTAACGTCGCCATCTCTTAATTTTTTAAGTACTAAAGCCTACTTTAATTAATCGTCCGGAGCAGTCACCCTTATAACTTCTTCCAAGGTAGTTAACCCTTTTATTGCCGCCTCCAGACTCGTCTCTCTGAGCGTCTTCATGCCTTCTTTTCGCGCCTGCTGTTTAATCACTTGCTCTTGTGAACGAGATAAAATAAGTTCTCTTATTGCCGGCGTAATTAATAAAACTTCACAAACCCCTAAACGGCCCGCATAGCCGGTATTAAAACATTGAGGGCAACCTTTACCCCGGTAAAATTCTGTTTTTTTAGTTTTTTCTATTTTTAATAAATCTGCGACTTCCTGTTCAATATGATATGCGGTCTTACAATGGGTGCAGATTTTACGCAACAACCTTTGCGATAAAACGCACACTAAAGAAGAATCGATCAGGTATGGTTCAACGCCCATATTTATTAAACGGACTATTGCTCCGCTTGCCGTAGTAGTATGCAACGTAGAAAGTATCAAGTGGCCGGTCAACGCGCTTTTAATAGCTATATCCACGGTTTCAAAATCGCGTATTTCCCCGATCATAATAATATCCGGGTCCTGCCTGAGTATAGAACGTAATGCCGCGGCAAAAGACAAACCGATTTCCGGCCGTGCAGTTACCTGATTTATTCCCTCCAGCTGGTATTCTACCGGATCTTCAACTGTAACTAAATTCTTATCCGGACTGGCAACGTGTTTCAGTGTCGAATAAAGCGTGGTAGTCTTACCAGAACCCGTCGGGCCGCATACCAGAATCATGCCGTGCGGAAGCTTTGAAATTTTTTTTATTTTTTCAATCGCCTCCTTGTCAAATCCTAATTTATCAATATCAAGGGTAGCTTGCGATTTATCTAAAATACGAATCGCTACTTTCTCTCCGAAGCTTGCCGGTAGAATCGACACGCGAAAATCCACCTCCCGGTTGGCAATCTTAGCTTTGAAGCGGCCGTCCTGGGGAAGTCTATGTTCGGCAATATCTAAATTTGACATTACTTTAATACGCGAAACTATAGAGGCATGCATACTTTTTGGCGGAGAGGGGATCTCCTTAAGAACTCCGTCTATGCGGAAACGCACCCCCAATGTCTTCTCCCAGGGTTCAATCAGAATATCAGAAGCCTTGCCCTTAATCGCTTTATCGAGTATCATATCGGTAATTTTAATTGCCGGCGCCTGCTGACTGATATTCAACAACTCCTGATCAGTCAGGCCGATTTCTTTATCCTGTTTTATAACTTCTATAGTAGAGGTAGAAAGCTCCTTTACCAGGTCATCGATTACCCCCCTGGTGGCATCGGGATAATACAACTCTATAGCCTGTATTATTTCATCTGCAGAGGAAATAATCGGATTTATCTTATAACCGGTAAGCGAGCGTACATGGTCAATAGCAAATATATTTAAAGGATCCGCCATTGCCAGGGTAATAGTTTCTCCCATTTTAGATATAGGAATAATCTGGTAATTGCGGGCGATATCCGGAGGGATTGTCTTTACTATCTCAGGATCTATCTTAAAACGTTTTAAATCAATCAAAGGAAAACCCAGGCCTTCGCTTAAAATAAAGACCAGGTCTTTCTTCTCGATAAATTTCAGCTCTACGATAATATCGCTGAGCCTGCCGCCTTTTTGCTTTTGTACCTCAAGGGCTTTATCCAGCTGCTCCCTGCTGATAATTTTGTTGTTAATTAATATCTCTGTAAGGCGTTCTTTTAAGGAAATCATTTGTTTATAACTATCAGCTATCAGCTAAAAAGCCGAAGGCTGCCGACTGAAAGCTGAAAGCAAATATTATTCTTTTTCTTTATAATACTTTTCAATTGCCGCCTTGATGTCCGAAGAGGTAGAAACAAAAGTCTGCACCGAACAGCCTGTAAGCAACTCAACGTCTTCTATTGCCTGAACGTTTAAAGGATTTGACATGGCAATAGTTAAATTGGTTCCAATCTTATCTATAGGCATAATAATATACTGTTGAACCACACGCTTGGGTATAACATTGATTACTTCGGCATTTATTTCATAGTTAGCCAGCGGTAAAAACGGAAAACCGTACTGAGAAGTAAGCGCCTGAGCAATGTCTTCTTCCTTGGCAAAACCCATCTCAACCAATATTTCTCCGATCAGGCCTCCTTTTTGGCGCTGCATTTCCAGGGCCTTTTCTAACTGCTCCTGGTTAATAATAGCGCGCTCAATGAGCAATTCGCCTAATTGTTTTCTTACCGATCTCTTCATTGCCATGTTTTATTTCCTTTTCGCTGCTATGACAATATGATTAGAACCTTCTTTTTGGGCATACTCAAGTAGCTCCTTTGCCTTATCCATTAACTCTTGCGCATTTACGCCGTCCAGGGGATTTTCGCTGACACTTCCGCTGACGGTTATCTTCTTTCTATCGTCCGTCTCTTTAACAAAAGCATTTTCTACTTTTTTCCTGATATTATCCGCGATAGTCTGCGCCTGGCGTTTATTTTTTTCCGGTAGAACCGCGGCAAATTCATGATTTCCAGTCCTGGCCACCCGATCAACCTCGCTGGTAGCACTCTTTACTAAAGAAGCGATTTTTTTCAATGCGCTCTCCGTGTCCACCAGACCAAAGTTTTTACTGTAGTCCTCAAAATTATCTAAACGCAACATTATAAACGCACATGGTCTTTGGTAAGCAATAGCTCTCCTAATTTCCTCATCCAGCCGGTTAAAGATATATACCTCGTTATATAGGCCGGTAAGTTCGTCCTTTATTTCTAATTTCTGCAGTCGCTTTGCTAAAATATCGTTCTCTAGAGCTATGGCCAGCTGTTTAGCAAAAAGGCCTAATATTTCTATATCGTCGTCACTATACTGTATACTTCCGGTACCGCCAATACCTAAAATACCTATTATCCTGTCTCTTAATTGCACCGGCACTGCCAAGGTATTATTTATTTTAAGTTTTTCACTAAGAAGCTTCTCTGAATCTTTACTTAAAGGGTGTTCCCTATCTATTGCAAAAGGAAGGCCCGACTGAATAAGTTTTCCGAAAATTTTATCGTGTATATCTATCTTCACAGGCAAAATGTCTTCTAATTTAACCCCATCCGCAGCCCTGGCAATGAATTTATCTCCCTCCTCCTCCTCCCTGAGAAAGAAATATGCTATTTTAGAATTTACTAAAAGCCTGGATTTTGATATTGCTAATCTTAAAATTTCATCTAACTTCCCGCCCTTAGAAATCAACGAGCTTATCTGCAGGAGGTTGGAAAGCATAAAAATACGTTTATTTATCTCCAGGTTTATCTCTGCGGTCTTCTGACTGTAAGTCTTAAGCTCATCCATGTTGCTACGGATACGTTGGGTAAATTGATTTAAAGCCGAGCTTAGATGGCCTACTTCGTCTTCGCGAGCCACCTCCAGCATAATATCTAAATCCCCGCTGGCAAGCCTATCTACGTTTTTGCTCACCGAAAGGATACGGTCGAATATCTCTTTTACTACCAGAAAGCCTCCGCCGGCAATAATAATGCTTATTATAACTGCTAAGATTACTTCACTCCTAAGACCCACATTCGGCAAGATATATTCAGAAACTAAATAGAGGCAGACTAACCAGGGCAAGATAGACATAAGGTAAAAAGCTATCTTTAATTTATACTTAATACCTTGACGGCCTAAAGCATAAGATTTATCTTTTGTTTTACTCATATTTGCCTCCCTTTTACGATAAGGCACACTCATTTACTTAACATTATATTATATAACTTATTTAAATTTTTTCCAAATACTTTATTTTCTTATTCATTAACTTTCAATGTGTTACAAAAAGAGTCGCTTATATTAATCAGGCAATAAATCCTGATAATCCCTGATTAACTGCTCCTTGGTTATTCCGATATTCAGAAAATCCCAGGGTAAAATTTCTTCCAGTGATCTTTCCTTAAGGTAGAAATCGGCTGATATTCCTGTTTCCAGGAAAGCCTCCTGCCAGACTTCAAACTTAAAAATCTCTGGCCAGGAGTCGAATCTCGCGCCTTTTTTAAAAGCAGCGGAAATCACCCGGCTCAGCCTTCTATCCCCGCGCGAAAGTACACATTCCAGATAACTCATAAAGGGATTATGAAAATTCAATTTTATTTTTTTGTTCTTTATTTGCCTTTTAAGATAATTATATTTTGATATCATTTTATCTATACCCGGCATGCCCAGCCATTGAAAAGAAGTATGCGGTTTGGGGATAAGGGTGTTTATACTCAAATTTACCCAGGCAGCACCGGTAGTAATATTTTTCCCAGGCAAATTCCGCGGCTTTATCCCTCTCCTTATTTCTGAAACTTTACCCGCAAGCGCAATAATCCCATCCAAATCTTCCCGCTCTTCAAACGGCAGACCGACCATAAAATAAAGTTTAATATTGCGGTATCCGCTAAGATAAGCCTCTTCTAAAGCCATAAAAAAATCCTCAAATTTAAAATTTTTATTAAGGATTTTAAGAAGCCGCGGGGTTGCGGCTTCAGGCGCAAAGGTAATGCCGGTTTTTTTGACTGTAGCTATAAGCGCAGAAAGTTCTCCTGCATAGCTTCTGGGTTGGATGGACGGCAAAGAAACGCTGATTCCTTTGCTTTGAAAAGACTTCGTTAACTTCTTTAAAAGCTCAACTACCTGCGGATGGTCGCTTACCGAAAGCCCGCACAAAGATACTTCCTCATAACCACAAGAACTGTACGCACGCTTGGTTAATTCCAATATCTTATCAAGCCCTCTCAGCCTGTATGGAAAGTATTGCGAGCGCGCCTGACAAAAACGACAACTGTTAGGACAACCGCGCATAATCTCTATGGTAATACGGTCATGAACCACCTGAATATACGGCAGGAGCCAATCTTGCGGAAAATATACTTTATTTAAATCACTGATAAAACGTTTTTTAACTTTAGCGGGTACTCTGGAAAACTTAGCTGCGAATTTTTCTATTTTACCTTCTGGGTTATAGCTCACTTCGTATAACAACGGGGCGTAAACTCCTTCTATCTGGGTGAGCATAATCAGTAATTCTGTCTTACTCAATTTTCCGGATTTATATTTATCCATACTTTTACGATAAGCCCCGACTAATTCGGGGAGCACCTCTTCTGCCTCTCCAATGATAAACAAATCAAAAAAATCGTGAAGCGGCTCGGGATTCATTACGCAAGGGCCTCCGCCGATAATCAAAGGAAAATTACGATCCCTTGAAACGGCTTCAAGAGGTATTGCGCCTAAGTCTAAAATGTTTAATACGTTAGTGTAGGTTAATTCCGAACCTAAAGAAAAACCGACCAAATCAAATTCTCCAAGCCCCTTCTTTGACTCTAAAGAAAATATCTGTTTTTTATTGCGGCGGAGTACGTTTTCCATATCGGTCCAACAGGAAAAAAAACGTTCGCATACCACTCCAGGCAGACTATTAAGCAAGCCGTAAATAATCCTGATTCCTAAATTACTCATGCCTAATTCATAGAGGTCGGGAAAGCATAAAGCGAATTTTACATCACACTTATCAAAATCCTTCTTAGCGATATTCCACTCGCTGCCTATATAGCGGCCAGGCTTTTCTACCTGTAAAAGTATATCCTCTAACATATTTGGGCTCACAAGGACACAACGACACCAGGTCGCAAGTAGATACAAAATTTTACTTTTCTTTTATCAGTTAAAACTTTTAACTGGTGACGTGGTGCCTTGTTGTCTGGTGTCTTTAAAAAACAGTTCTCGTTTTGTCGATATTCGCCAATATCCCCAATGAAATAAAAGTGACAAGCATAGATGAGCCGCCATAACTCATAAGCGGCAAAGGTAAACCAACTACCGGAGCTAATCCCATATTCATCGCAATATTTATAAAAACCTGCGTGCCCAACATTGCCGTAAGGCCAAAGGCCAGAATTCTGGCAAAATCATCTTTAGTCCTTCGCGCAATTAAAAGTCCATACCTTATTATCATATAATATAAAACCAATAGCAGGAGGCTTCCGAAAAAACCCCACTGCTCTGAAAAAGCGGCAAAAATAAAATCAGTATGCGATTCCGGCAAAAAATGCAGTTGACTTTGTGTGCCGGAAAGCCAGCCCCTGCCCCATAAGCCTCCGGAGCCGATAGCGATCTTAGACTGAATAATCGTATAGCCGGCGCCCAGGGGGTCGATATTCGGGTCTAAAAAAACAAGCAGGCGTTCTTTCTGATAATCAAAGAGTAAAAATCTCCACAATATCGGCAGAGAAGCGATTATAGCGCCGATAAGCATAAAAACATATTTTAATTTTATCCCGGAAAAAAAGAGGATCATTATAAATACGATAAAAATCATTGCGCCGCTGCCTAAATCAGGCTGACCCACAATCAAACCTACCGGAATTATAACGAATAAAAAAGGCGCGATTACGCCTTTCAAAATTTTAAATCTTGCAACGGCAGAGGCAATGCTATCAATTGTTTTTTTGCTGAAATATCTGGCTAGAAATATCACAATGGTTAATTTAGCAATCTCTGAAGGCTGAAAATTAACCCAGGCTACTTTAAGCCATCTTTGTGCCCCCAGGCGAACTACGCCGAACATCACCACCATTGACAATAGAAGAATGGTAAATATATATAAAAAATATGTTATATCCCAGAAGTGGCGGTAATCAATCTGTGAGACAATAAAGAAAGCCGCCAGCCCTAAAATAAGCCAAAATATCTGGCGTGTATATAGCGCCTTAAACTGCTTTTGTTCCTTCTGATAAGTACTGCTGTAAATGGTAAACACTCCGAGTGTGGAAATTAAAATTGCAATCGATAATATTATTAACCCTGATCTCTTCATTCTAAATAAACCCCTCCTTTAGCATATCGGCAATTAGTTGTTTGCCGACCAAGGAGGCGGCGTAGCCGGTCTTTCCGTATTCCAGAAAAACGCAGATTACAAATTTAGGTTCTGCAAAAGGCAAAAATCCGGCAAACCATCCATGCGGTTCTTTGTCCCGGCCGACTTGGGCTGTTCCGGTTTTACCTGCCACGTCAACACCTAAATCAGCTAAAACGTGCGCGGTTGCGCCCTGATCAGAGACTACCTTTTTAAGCCCGGCACGGATGTATTCTAATGTAGTCTTTTTTAAATTTAAAGTCCTGCCCTTAGAAACAGGTACCTTCTCATCCTGTATTGCTTTAACAATATAAGGATCGACCAAAACCCCTTTATTGGCAAAAACTGCCATCATCCGGGCTACCTGAAGAGGAGTAACCAAGAGGTCGCCCTGGCCTATGGATAAATTCAAAGTATCCCCGTCATACCAATTTTTGAGTTTAGAAAACCTTTTCCATAACGGGCTGGGGACAAAACCTGTGTTTTCATAAGGAAGATCAATTCCAGTAGGTTTCGAAAAACCGAATTTCAAAGCATAATCGTGTATAATCTGTGCGCCTACTAATAATCCAACGCGGTAAAAAAAGACATTGCAGGAATATTTAATCGCGGAGAGCAAATTTACTGGACCGTGCTTATTCCAGCAGCCGAATTCTAAATTCCCCATTTTAATGCTTCCCGGACAGGTAAAAGTTGTGGATAAATTTATTTTTCCGGTTTCCAGGGCAGCAGCGGCTACAACTATCTTAAATATCGAACCCGCAGGGTAGCTGGAGCTTATCGCGCGGTTTATTAGAGGCGCATCCGGATTATTAAGAAGACGGCGTAACTGCTGATTAGACCTATCTATAAATATGCCTGGGTTAAACCCCGGAGAACTCACCATAGCTTTTATAGCGCCGTCTTGAGGATCCATAACAACGATACTGCCTGTTCTTTCGCCTAAACATTTTTCCGCCAGTTGCTGTAATCTTAAATCTAAGGTAAGCTGGACTTTTTTGCCATTTATCGGGGGCTTAAAACCAAGCGCTCGCACAAATCTTCCGCGATGGTCTACCTCTACCGATAATCCCCCCTCTTCCTGGCGCAGGTCTTTATCGTATTCTTCTTCTATGCCTCCAAAACCTATCAAATCCTGGCTTTTATAACCGTAATCTGATAATTTTTTCAGGCGCGAACGGTCAATCTCATTCAAATATCCCAAGACGTGGCAGGCAAGCTGATTATAAGGATATGTTCTTATCGAAGAAGGCTGTATCACCACATTGCCCAACTGGGACTTTAATTCTTCGAGCGCAAAAGCTTTTTTAATATCTAATTTCTCTACCAGGGTAAGCGGTATAAAAGATAAACTCCTTCTCTTTTTTAATTCTGGTTTTAAATCCTTGATATCTGTTTCTAGGATTGCGGCCATCTCTTTTAATGATTCCTCGGGAATTTCTTTTATGTCCGCTAAAACCATCAGGTCGTAAGCCAGGCTGCTGTCTGCGATAATCCTTTCCTCTGAGTCTAAAATCGCACCCCGTATTCCCTCTTGGGGCAGAAGGCGGATACAATTCCTTTGGCTTAAACTGCGGTATACTTTACCATGCATAATCTGCAAGTTCGCCAGGCGCAAGAAAAGCAGTAAAAAAAATAAAGTTATTATGAGAAAAGTTGTTTTTATGCGCATTTTTTCAAAAGAGGAATTTTTTCGACAAGTTTAAAGGCGAAAAATAAAAATAATGCGGTGTAAAGAGATTTCAGAATGGAAATCCGCAAGAATAAACCAAGACTTATAGGAAACCCAAGAAATAAAAAAATCAGACGCAAGGTTATGTCGTGTAAAAAGCTGATTATAAATAAAAATAAAACGCGCACCCGGTTATCCTCTACGACCATATCTTTGTTTATCCTGATAATAAACCAACACCATAAAGTAAATAACAAAATATTGAATCCGATTGTATTTATGGTTAAAATATCTTTCAAGAAACCGCAGAATATTGCGAAAAAAATTACAAATTTTACTTCAAAGAGAAAAGCGGCGAATACCGCAAGAGCCAAAAGCAGATCGGGTTTTACGTTGAACACCCGGAAAAGATCCAATAGCGTAACCTCAACCAGAGCCAGGATTAACGCAGAAATCAGAAATATACTTTTGCTTATTCCCATTCTACAACTACTAAAACTTCTTCGATATCCGAAAAATTTATTGCCGGCTTTACCACCGCATAGCGGCTTAAACCGGAAAATTCCTCGCCGATACTGGTTACCTCGCCGATTACCAGGCCTTTAGGAAAAAACCTGGTCAACCCTGAAGTAATTACTGAATCAGAAATCTTTATATCAGCCTGCCTGGGCAAATATTTCATAATTAAAGAATGGTAATCAAGTGTTCCGCAGATAAGCCCCTCCTGCCTGCTTCTTTGCACAAGCGCAGAGACACAAAAATTTGGATTGTTAATAAGAGTAACCTTGCTTACGCCAGAGGTCGTTTCGCTAACGCGTCCGGCCAGTCCTAAATAACTGATTACCACATCCCCCTGCTTTATTCCGTCCCGGGCTCCTCTATTAATAATAATCGAAGATGACCAATTATCCGGCTGCCGTGCGATAACCCTGGCAGCCACTACTTTATAAGGCGTTTTTTCTTTCAGCTCGAGCAGTTCTTTAAGCCTTGAGTTCTCCAATTCTGTCTCCTGCAGATTATTTAATCTTAACTTCAAGAGCTCGTTCTCTTTTGTTAATTTTTCATTCACTACCATATTGCGGTGAAAAAAAACAAGCCCCAAAAATTCACGCTTGAATAAAGTCATTAAATCAAGCGGTTTTTTTAGAATATTTAATATGGGTGGC
>QNCD01000041.1 GCA_003644385.1 Candidatus Omnitrophota bacterium | reverse complement strand
GAATAATAAACCCTGAACAAACAAAAAATAATAAAAAAGACTTTTTAATATCTGCACGCTTGATACATAAATATAAAAATGGAATAAATAAAAAAATAGCAAACGGGATTGCTGTAGTTTTAGTGCCAATAAGCAACCCCAGAGAAATTGCATACAAAAAAGTATATCTCAACGAAAATTCTTCCCTCAGGCAAAAAATATAAAATAAAGCCGCTAAAATCAAAGCCGCTACCATTACATCAACATAGGCAATTTCTAATTGCTTGAAATAATTTGGGATTAGAGTAAAAAGGGAGGCAGCAAAAATACTATTTACTTTTGAAAGGCCTAATTTACCCCCTAAAGCAAGGATAGCTAAAAAGGCAAGGGCAAAAAAAGGCACCTGGCCCAAGTCAGCAATAAATACATTTTTTAAAGGCAGCATCAGCCAGAAAAAAAACAGGCTTGCGTTTATAGGATAATAAGTCGGGCTTGGATCGCATGAAACAACGATGGGATTGGCTAAATTGGCATTTTTCAACCATTCAACCGGAAAAGTAAAATGGTAATTTAAACTATCCCATCCAAAAGGAGGACTTACTAAATTTATCAAGACCTTTACCAAACCGAAGCCTAAAATCACGGAAAAACAAAGCATTACGATTTTATTTATTTTTAAATCCTGCAGGTTAAAGTTCAGAGAAAAGATTCCACTGATATTTGTACCCTTAGATTTCATTACCAGAAAGGCCATAGCCAAAAGAAAACAATTCAATGCTATTACATTCTTCAATAGTAGCGCCTTAAAAATTCCCAGGATTTCCAGTGTTATAACCACCTGAGCAAAGAAAAGAATAAAAAAAGTAATAACGAATTCTAAATTATTTTTTTTCAAAACAATAAGCCGGGCAAAGATAAATGCGCTCAGGCCAGTTATAAAATTCATAAATATCAAAGTAAACATATTTTCTACATGTGCATGAATCCGTTATCCCTGCAAATCCCGCATATTGTCGAGGCAGGCTTATTGCTGTTTAATATTTCCCGGCGTGCCGCCGAGTATTTAGAATTATTCCAAATAGCCTTAATAGAGCCTTCCTTAATATTGCCAAAGCTAAATTCATCGCCATAAACTGCGCAACAAGGCAGCACCTCGCCGTTCCAGTTAATACTGATTTCCTGCCATGGTTTTCTGCAGGTTTTAATCTTAATCCTTGTAATATTTTTTTCTTTATCATAGGCGCTGTAATTCTGGTTATCGGGAATCCATTCTTTATACCTCTCTATAGATTCCTTATGGGGCTTAAGGATTTCATCCTTCATAAAAGTGCGCATCTTCCCCAGGCGAAGCTCTACTCCTAATGAATGAGCCTTATTTTTAGCCGCTTCTATTTCGTGTTCATTATGGCGAAAAACAAGGAAATTCCATATTATCTGGGTCTTGCTGTTATACTTCTTTTGCAATTCTTTTAAAAAAGACATATTTTTAATTACCAAATCGTAATCCCCTCCCACCCGGTATTTAGAATAGGCCTCTCGGCTGGCACCATCACAAGAGACAATAATCTCATCAATTTCTGAGCTTATTAACCCCTCTAACAGGCTATTGTTCTTAACGTTCAAATTAGTGCTGGTAATTATACGCAAATTTCTTTTAATTTTTTTGGCATATTTAACCATTTCCACTAATTCCGGATTTAATAAGGGCTCGCCCCAGCTGTATAAATTTAACGTGGAAACTGAATCTTTAAACTGGCCTATTATATTCTTAAAGGTCACAAGGTCCATAAATCCCCTGCGCATCGAAGTATCTTGGGCACCGGTAGGACAAAGCGGACACCTTAAATTGCAGATATTTCCTGTTTCTATTCCTAGAGTAAAAGGCAGATATGGCAGCATAACTACTCTTAAAGATTTAAAAAGCTTGGCTTTTCTTTTATCGGTAATTAACATATTAAAACCTTTTTTAGCTTAAAATAAAGTATATATAAAAGGGGCAACCGCGCTAGACTGGGTAAAAAAGATTAAAAAACCTAATAGCAGCAAAACAATTATAATAGGAGTCAACCACCACTTTTTTCTTACTTTTAGAAAATCCCAAAGCTCTTTGAGAATCTTAAGTTTTCCCATAAAATCTCCTCCTTTTTCTTAAAACTGCTTTTCGTAGTCCAAAGGGTTATATTCTTTGCTTACCTTTATTTGCCAATAAGTTGGTTTACTTTTTTCTATTTTTAAGTCTAGGGGGTCCTTCTTAAGGCATCTCATTAAAAGGCCGATCGGGGTGAAAATTA
The DNA here is from genome assembly GCA_003644385.1 of Candidatus Omnitrophota bacterium. Lineage (GTDB taxonomy): Bacteria > Omnitrophota > Gorgyraeia > Gygaellales > Profunditerraquicolaceae > B70-G16. The sequence continues at coordinate 10,815 of QNCD01000041.1, read as the reverse complement.
AATAAAATATAACAGCCAGAATCAAGCTGGTAATAAGCCACCCCATAAATGCAGTAAATTTCATCCAAACATAGTATAGAGGTTTTAATAATAAAGGGGAGATGGACGCTGATAGAAAAAACAACCCGGAAAGGATTGCAATCGGCAGGATGACTTCTCTATGTTTTATGTAAAACAGCGAAGCGATTACCAGGAATACAATCCCCATCTGAATTGCGAATTTCCTTAATGTAATTTTATCGAAATTTAATTTTTCCATTTTTCCAAGTTTCTCCTCTAATCTAATTCAAAAGCCTCCTGCAACTTTGTATCTTTTTTTAATGCGTTCTGCTCTTTTTTATCCAATAAAAATGACCCTATAATTAAATAATCCATCTCTGTACGCATAAAACAATTAAAGGCATCCTCTGGAGTGCAAACTATAGGCTCGCCCCTTACATTAAAGGAGGTATTTATAATTACCGGGCAGCCTGTCTTTTTATAAAAGGCTTCTATTAACGCGTAGTATAAAGGGTGCTGTTCTTTTGTTATGGTTTGCAGCCTTGCAGAGTAATCTACATGCGTAACTGCAGGAATTTGGGACCTTACAAACTTTAACTTATCAAATCCTTTGATTTCTCCTATGCCATTATTATTTTTTGAACGTTTACTTTCCTTAATCGGCGCAACCAGAAGCATGTAAGGGCTTTCTTTATCAAGATTAAACCAATCCGAAGAATGATCTTTTAATACCGTAGGAGCAAAAGGCCTGAAGGATTCCCTGTATTTAATTTTCAGGTTCATCTTAGATTGCATCTGGGGGGTCCTGGCGTCTCCAAGTATGCTTCTTGCGCCTAAAGCGCGCGGCCCGAATTCCATTCGCCCTTGGAACCAACCAACTACATTCTGTTTATCAATAAGTCCAGCTATAGTCTGCGCTATATCTCCTGTATTCAATTTCCTATAAGGAGCACCCTCTTTTTTTAAAAAATATTCGATCTGCTCATCTCTAAAATGCGGGCCTAAAAAAGAACCTTTTTGGCTATCTTCTTTTTCGTTTACGTTACGCCGGTTTCCTAAGTATTTATGCCAAATAAAAAGCGCCACACCAAGTGCCGCTCCCGCATCCCCGCTTGCCGGCTGAATCCAGATATCCTCAAAGGGCCCTTCGCGCAAAATTCTGCCGTTTCCAACACAATTTAAAGCGACTCCTCCGGCAAGGCAAAGCTTCTTCTGATTTGTTACCTGATGGACATGCCGAGCCATTCTTAGCATTATCTCTTCTGTAACTTCCTGGATGGAACTGGCTAAATCCATATCGACTTCTCTTATTTTTGTCTCAGGTATGCGCGGCTTTAATCCAAAAAGCTTATCAAAACGGGCATTAGTCATCCTCATGCCGTTACAATAACCGAAATATCTCATATTTAATTTAAATGAGCCGTCCTCTTTTAAATCAATCAATTCTCTTAAAATCAAGTCTTTATATTTAGGTTCTCCATAAGGAGCCAAACCCATTAACTTATATTCTCCGGAATTAACCTTGAATCCCGTATAGTAGGTAAAAGCAGAATATAAAAGACCTAATGAATGCGGAAAACGCAGAGAAAAGCTAAGGTTTATATCTTTGCCTCTTCCGCTACCGAAACATGCGGTATCCCACTCCCCTACTCCGTCCATCGTTAAAATTGCCGCTTCCTTGAAAGGAGAAGGATAAAAGGCCGAAGCAGCGTGCGACTCATGGTGTTGGCAGAATAAGATTTTTCCTTTATAATTTAGTTCCTCCATTATTAGATCTTTTATCCAAAGCTTCTGTTTTAACCACAGAGGTATAGACTGCAAAAATTGCGTGATTCCGGAGGGCGCGTAACGTAAGGCAGTCTCTAAGATCCTCTCGAATTTAACTAATGGCTTATCGTAAAAACCGACATAATCTAAGTTCAAAGAGTTGATTTTGGCCTCTTCCAGGCAATAGCGAATTGCGTTAATAGGAAAATTAAAATCGTGCTTGCGCCTAGTAAAACGCTCCTCCTGGGCAGCTGCAAGGATCTCTCCGTTTTTAATCAAGCAGGCAGCGCTATCGTGATAAAAAGCTGAAATACCGAGAAGGTAAATGTCATTCATTTTTAATTTAAGCTAAGGATGCGAGAATAATTTCTTTTTTTGGCACGGGAATTAAATAAAGTTTATATGTAAAGGTGGCTCGCCCTGCGGCTTATCCAATTTAGCTTTGCCGTTTTTTAGGTCCCAAAGAAACTCATTTACCTTATGCTGCAAGCATAAAGAACCGCACATGCTCCTGGCATCAAACTTATCGGATGCAAGCTTTTGGATAACCTGCCAGTATTTTTCGCTTTTATAGATTTCTTTGAAAGGCTTCTCAGCAATATTTCCGATATGGTATTCTTTATATTTAGTATTAAAAAGCATACCGCAAGGAGCAACCAGGCCGGAGCCGGAAAACTGCATCATAAATGGAGGCCCGTAACACTGAATATACCTGCGCTTACCCTCACTTAGTATCTTTGACCACTTTGCCTTTACCAGGTAGCCGGGCGAAGAAAATGACTCCGCTCCCTTTAAAGTATCTACCAGGCCGAAATACTTCGAATAATCTACACCCAAACTGCCAACCTCATCATCGCTACAATGTTTTATAACTGCATAATCCACTCCTAATTCTTTTCCTAATTTTGTGAAAGGAATAATCTGGTCGGAGTACTCTGGCAAAAGAACCATCTGTATTCCGATGGTAACGCCGAGTTTCTTTTCTTTTTTAATCCTCACGCTTTCTTTTATGGTATTATAAACTTTTTTAAAGCACTCCCCTTTGCAGCCCATTACGCGTGAGTAATTTTTTTCATCCCCAGCAGATATATTAAATCTTAAATAGGTAAGCGCGGATAAAATTTCCTCTAATTTTTCCGTCTTTAATAAATATCCGTTTGTGCCCAAAGCCATATCCAAGCCGTTCTCTTTCCCCCGGATTATGGCATCATATAAATGAGGAGAGCAGGTACTTTCCCCGTCGCTGACAAAACTGATTGCCTTAACGCCTATATCTCTGGCATCATCAAGAAAACGGAATATTACATCCCTGGTAATCTTCTTCTCATCGTTAGCTTGCAATTGCCCGTAACAATAAATACAACGGTATGTGCATCTTCTGGTCAGAGAACAATCTATTGTTATCGGCGCTATTCTTTCGCCCTTTAACCAGGCCTCTATTCTTTCCTTATGCCATAAAAGCTTGTGGCCATCGAGAATTAATTCCGCCATCCTTATTTCCTTGCTAATTGATTATGGTATTTTTTGGTAACAGAATCGTCACTAAAAGCCTTTCTGGTGTCAGCCTCACTGAAATATATATCCTTGACTAATTTCAAATAGCCTTTTGCTACCTCAATTAAAGATTTTAAATTCACTGCCTTTGATCTGCCTTTTTCTCTTTTTCTTAAAGAATAAGGAACTTCAACAAAAAGGTATCCTTTTTTAATCAGCCTGATTAAAATATCGGTTTGGAAAAAAAAACCTTTACACCTATGCTCAAGCTCTTCTAGCAGAGATTTCCTATAAAGTACGGTGCCGTTAGTATATTTGAGCCTGGTAAAGAAAGTAATATTTATTATTAACTGGTAAAGAAAGGAGAGGAAATTACGTAAAACCGGACGGTTCCTCTTATTAGTTACGTAGGGATTGATGATGTCAGCCTTTTCCAGTAAGTTAAAATAACGCAGGATCTCTACCGGGTCATTCTCATTATCTCCGGGAAGCATGCAAATGGCATCGCCTAGAGCATTATCTACGCCATCCCAAAAAGAAGCGCCTATACCAGCGGGATTATCATGCCTGAGAATTCTGATTCGATTATCTTTTTTTAAAAGTTCGCTGGCTAGCGCTTCCGTCCTATCTGTGCTCCCGTCGTTAACTACTAATATTTCGCCATCTAGGCTAAAATCAGAAAAAGCTTTCAGGGTGCTGGTTATTGCAGGCTGAATGTTAGCTTCTTCGTTAAGGGCTGGCATAATTATTGTCACTTGCATGCGCACCCCTTAAACCCTGATATAACCGGCATAGGGACTATTTATCCAGTTATCAACCAATTCTTTAAAAGACCTCTTATCGTTATAAGGGTCATAAACCGGCATATTAATTGTTTTCATAATAGTTATGTCATCGCTACCGCAGCAATGTGAGGGGCCTAAAAATTTAAAATAGTTATTTACCCCCGTGCTGATAAATTTTACGTTTAGTTTCTGAAGAATAACGTCGTTCCTTACCTGCTCCAACGCCCTGAAGGCTAAAAAATTCACTATTGAATAAACTACAGGAATTAATCCGCTTAAACTCATTCCTGCGGCAATCCCTACGGTTGCCTGCTCCATAACTCCGCAGTTAAATATACGCCCAGGAAATTCTTTCTTTAAAGTATCGATCACGCCAAAGCCCATGTCGCAGACCAACAGATAATACTTTTGGTCCTTACGAAAATAAGGCACCAGACTATCAACGATATTTTTTCGGAAATTCATTGCCTCAACCATAATTTTTTCCCTTTTTTATTTCCTCTTGTGTAGGTATGCGAAAATGAAATTTCGCAATATTTTCCATACATTTTAAGCCGTAGCCTTTGATTGTCCGGGCAATAATTACTGCGGGTACATCTTTAGGCGATAATTTAGCTTGTCTTAGGCATTTTGCTAATTTAACTACATCATGGCCCGGGCAGTTAACCGGAGATAAACCAAATCCCTTAAATTTCCTAATAATATCCCTTCCCTGCCTGTCCATGATATTAATTATAAAATCCATTGCCTGCAGACGGTTATTATCAATTATAATCGTAAGGTTTGTTAATTCATGTTTTACTGCAAACTGTAAAGCCTCCCAGTTAGAACCCTCCTGCAGTTCTCCGTCTCCAACAACACAAAAAATATGGTAACTTTTACCTTGCAATTTGGCTCCGAATGCAAGCCCGGCTGCAATGGGCAGGCCGTGCCCCAAAGATCCGCACCCTGCCTCCAAGCCGTATTCCGGCCTTATTTCTATGCATCCGGAAAGGCTGCTTGCTGCGGTATAGAAGCCTTCCCACTCTTCTTTAGGGATTATCCCTTTATCGCAAAGAATAGCGTAAAGCGCATAACAACCGTGAGCTTTTGAAAAAATCAGCCTGTCTCGAGCTTCCCAGAGCGGCTGTTCAGTTTTATAATTAAGTACGTCGTAATAAAGTGCGGTTAGTATATCCACGCAAGACAAAGAAGGAGCGATATGGCCGGTTTTGTTATTGATACAAACCCTGAGTAAATCATCGCGGATAAAATCTGCTTTTTTTCTTAAAAAATCCTTATCCATCCCTGAGATCTCTCATATGAAATTGACGTGTTCTGGCGGATTCTTCAATTCCCAAAGGTACCTGTTGATTTCATCCATCCGGCAGTTCACCCTGCATTCGGTAATATCCAGTCTCTCCTGGGCGAATTTAAGCAGCTTCTTTCTTTTAATCCCTTCCCAGATATCTTTAAAATTGTTCTTATAAATATTGCCGTATAAAAATCTTTTGTCTTCTAGATAGGCGCTGCAACCCCAGATATTACCTGCGGCATCGATATAGGCCCAAAACGGCAAAGCAAGGCAACGTTTGTAATTACGCTGCTTTGAGTCCCATTTTTTCATTGTCCCGATTCGGAATATGGTATTGAAATCCGCTGAATTTAAACCCCTTAATTTACCCTCCAAATGCATGTATTTAGAATATTTGATATTTTTATACCTAGTTGTTTTACTGCGCGGGTGATGGGAATAGGGCTTAACTACGAAATAATTCATTCCGATATCCCTGGCGATTTTAGCTAAAGCTAATACCTCATGGCTATTCTCAGGTAAAAGCAAAAGCTGCATTCCCAAAGCGCATTTATAGTGTTTTTTTCTTTTTAGTTTTGCTGAATAAGACATATTTTTTATAACCTTATCGAAATCTTGCCGAGGGCTACGATGTATCATGGAATATGTTCTTTTCGTAGCACCATTTATACTCACCTTAATCCAAGTTATGTCTGCCAACGTATTTTGCGCCAATTTTTTAGAATATAAAACGGCATTGGTGGTTAGGGCTACGTCTATACCGCACCTTTTGGTATGATTAATTATATCAGCAATACCTTTATTTAAAAGTGGCTCTCCCTCGCCTGCATACATAACACTCTTTATGCCTGCCTTACTCATCTGGCTAAGCCGTGTTTTTAACATTACCTCATCTAGAAATCTTGGTTTATATCCCACATAATCCAGGGCACAATATGTGCAGCGATGATTACATCCGCCTGCAGGAGCAATTTCAACATAGATAGGATAAATAACTTTACCTCCAAGCCAATCGCTGACCCTCTGAACATGATAAATAAGCTTGTGGCTTTCTATTTTATACTTGTCCATTTTTTCTTCTTGAGTGAAATTATGGTATCTGCTATATAGTGACAGATGGTAAGGTGTGCGATCTCCACTAACCCGTAGTTGGCCGAAGGAACGTAGAAATTAAAGTCTCCTATCTTTCGCAAAGGGTTATTCGGGCTAAAACCGGAAAGAGTAATTATTAAACACTTTCTTTTTCTTGCTTCTTTGACTGCGTTTATAATATTAGCCGAGCTGCCAGAACTGCTGACAGCAAAAAGAATATCTCCTCTATTTGCCATTATTTCTAAAGGTTTTTGAAATACACTCTCATAACCTAAATCGTTGCTTATACATGTCAGGAGGCTGGAATCATTGAAGGCCAGAGAGCGAATACCGGCGTTCTTCAAAAAATCTATTGAAATGTGGCTGGCAATAGAAGCGCTGCCTCCGTTTCCTATAAAAATAAGTTTGTTACCCTTATCTGCCCCCACCTTAATCAAATAAACTATTTTTTGCATGGCCGAGTTCAATTTTACGCTTTTTAGCCGTAAACCCCTTACATCTAAATGTAACAGACTGTCATAGAGGCGTTTAGAATATCTTTTCATTTATTTAAGCAGGGTAGTAATATATTTAAATAATGCTATCGGTTCAACTGAAGCCCTATTGCCGACAATTAAAACTTTTATTGCTCCCGCAGCGTTTCCGATAAAGCCGAGCATCTCTATCGGGATATTCTTTAAAGCACAAGGGGAAGTAACGGAAAAATAAGCGTCTCCTGCCCCGATTCTATCCACCACCTCTTTTGAGAATACCGGAATTTCCCTAAAACCTTCTTTTTGCGAAAAAACTAAAGAACCCTTATGCCCCCTGGTAATTATTATTTTCCCGCAGCGTGTTTTAGCATGTATATTATTAACAAGTTTCTTTAAATCTGAAAATTTATCATGGCAGGCTAACCTCAATTCAGGTTCGTCAATGCAAATATAGTCTGCGCGGGGAAACTTTGTAATCAGGTTGAATCCAATATTAGCGCTATTTGTCTGAACGTTGAGCGCCAGGTATTTGGCGCTTTTACAAATTGCCTTCACAATGCGCGGGGTAATTAATCCGTGCCCAAAATCCGCTACCAAAGCCATATCAAACTCTTTAAGGTTTTTTTCCAGATAATGCTTGATTTTTTCTTCTAAATCTTTAGGGATTACGCTGGTGTCTTTTAAATAGCAAATTTCAAACAATTTATTTAAAAACGCTGGATCCACAAACCTGCGCTTAACTACAGTCGGGGCGTCATTGCGGTAAAAAAATTTAGTTTTTATGTTTGGCTTAAGGTGCTTATCAATGAAACTCCTGTAGTTATTTTGGTTACCTATACAAGTTAACAAAGTAACATCTTCACAGAATCCGGCTAAGTGGTTAGCTGCCGCCAGCACACCTCCTGCAAAAACCTCCTCTTTTAAAAATTTGGTGGCGATGATATTATCCTTTTGGGATTTGCCTAATCCAACACAATAATGGTATTCGTCTATTATCGCATCGCCAATTACCAGAACTTTGGTCTTGCGTATCTTTTGTAAAGTCTCTATCATATCTTTTGCGCTGTATCTTTTCTTAAACCTCTCAAAGAACTCCTTTGCTTCTTCGGGATAAGGGGTAAGGAAGGTATTGATCAAAGTTGAAGAGCTGAAAGAAATCTCGTCGGTAAAAATGATCCTCCCGGAAACTGATTTAATTGCTCTTTCTTCGTCGAATATTTTACGACTTAAATCTTCTTCTTTTTTAGCATAATCCCGGCCCTTGACATAAAAATCGGGTTTTAGCAATCTTATAGTTTGGATAGCCGTCGGCCATTCATTTATTGCTACAAAATCTACACATTCGATTGCGGCAATACTTTCCGCGCGTAAATACTCGTTAAATACAGGCCTTCCAGGGCCCTTATCTACATATTCATCTCTGGTTACGGTTACCACAAGAATATCACCCTCTTTCTTAGCGGCGGCAAAATGCTTTATATGGCCAGGATGAAGCAAATCAAACACACCGTGACAATGCACTATTTTCTTATGCTGCTTTTTCAAATTTTTTATAATTAAGGCGAGTTCCGAAAGGTTTTTAATTTTAGAGTAGATGTCTTTCATATTTATTCCTTTAGATATTGAAACCAATCTTTTGTGGCAGTTTCTATTTTCTCTGGCGTCCAGACAGGGGCTTCTTTCCAGTAATCTATATTCTCTAAAATAATTTTAACCCCTTCTTCCAGGCTGACCTTTGGCTGCCAGCCCAGCACCTTCTTTATCTTGGATATATCGGCATGAGTACAATCTGGCTCCCCTGGCCTCTTGGGGATATAGGCAACCTCACCACCCAAGAGTTGAGCCAAACGATTAATACTGTATGTATTTCCGGATCCGACGTTAAAAACTTCCTGCTTGCAATTCGATTCTGCAGCGGAAATAAAAGCCCTGGCGACATCCGTAACAAAAGTAAAATCCCTGGTTTGATTTCCGTCACCGACTACAGTAAAGGGTTTCTTATTCAGTTTTTGCGCCAAAAAAACCCCAAAAACCGCTCCGTAAGTACCGCTTGTGCGCGAACGCGTACCATATACATTAAAAAGCCTGAGTGAAATAACCGGTAATTTATAGATGCTGCCCCAATTTAAAACAGCCACCTCCCCCATATACTTGGTCAATGCATAAGGGTGACGCGGCGCAATTGGCGCTTCTTCAGAAGTCGGGAATCTACCAGGTATTCCATAGCAAGAAGAAGAAGCCGCATAAATAAAACGCTCAACGCCAGCCAAGCGGGATGCTTCCAATATACTTACTGTACCGTCAACATTAGCATGGTGGTAAAGCAACGGGTTATTTATAGAGGGTATTATATCAGCAATTCCTGCCAAATGAAAGACCCAATTTACATTTTTGAAATATTTCTTAACTTGTTTAAAATCAGCAACATCGGCATTTATAACGCTAAGATTTTTTAGTGCCTTTAGGTGTTGAAGGTTCTGGGATCTGCCGGTTGAAAAATTATCCAGGACCAGAACTTCCCTATCTTCTCTTAGTAAACTTTGCGTAAGATAGCTTCCAATAAAACCTGCGCCGCCGGTTACGATAACTCTATGCTTAACCTTGGATCCCATTAAAGACCTCTTCAATATTGGGGGCCGGAACAATTAATTATTCTACGCCTGTAAAATTCCTTTAATATATATTCAGCAATATTAGAATTTGCCTCTGCATTTTTATATCTGTCATGCGGGCCAATGACTAAATCTAGAACTTTAGAGTCTTTTTCTTTGAAAAGATACGTTGGATCAATAACTGCGATATTGTTTTTTTCTAATTCTTTCAGCTTCTCGTTAATATACCAGTAGGGATAGCCGTCCCTAAAATTCAAAACGGCAGACGACATTTCCGGGTTTACGACAATAGCGAATTGGAATTTATTCTCGTCAGCTAATGCGGAAATTTTTAAAATTGCTTCTTTGCTGTGATCCCAGGCCGAAGTTGAGTAAAGATATTCAAAATTTTCTTTTTCAGATTTTATGCCTTTAATTCTCCTGTCCCTTCTTATCAATGCCTTCTTGAGGCGATATTGAAAATACCTGATGGTTAAAAAATACCGATTGAAGAAATTCTTTTTAAAATAATATTCCGGATAATCCGGGTCATTAAAAGTATAATAGAGAATCACCAAATCAGGGTTGTATTTTAACCCCTTGACTTTTAAAAACTCCCATTCTTGAATTGTATTGTATCCCTCTACCCCCATGTTTAAAACCTCAAAATCTAACCCCAAGCAATTTTTATTAAGCTCAACCTCCAATTTCTTAGGCATAGTATCTTCTAATGCTAAGCTCTGGGAAAAAGCTTCAGAATCTCCCAAAACAATAATCCGAAAAACTCCCTGCGGTTTTACCAGAGAATAATCTTTATCCCTGAAGCCGTCTGAATTTATGTGAACCCGGCCCTGGACTGCGTTAGGTCTTAATTCATAGCGTAATATACGATTTTTACTGACCTTATAAAGTTCCCCCTTTAATGCACTCATCTGCCAGAAAAGCCTTAAACCGGCCTCAAAAAGAAAAAATAGAATTATTAAAATAATGATATTAACACAAATAATTTTTATAAAATTTTTCATGGTTGAATATTTCGATAGGACGAATAAAGGAAAAGCAATACGGCAAGACTAAGCAAAGTTATGCTATTAGCGGCAATGATAATCAAATCCCTTAAATGTATGCCGTATAATATCCACAAAAAAACTCCGAAAGAAAGCTGCAATAGAGTAATGATACTTACATCCTGCATGGATTTAGTTCTTAGGGCCTTGATAATCTGCGGAATAAATGAAAACATGGTTAAAATTGCCGCAGTTGAACCGATTATCGGCCAAACTATTTTATCCGCCATTAAATTTATTCCTCATTAAAAG
>QNCD01000040.1 GCA_003644385.1 Candidatus Omnitrophota bacterium | reverse complement strand
GGCATAAAAAAGCCGCCTGGTAGCCCCATTTTTCTGCAATAAATCCGCCGCCAATACCGGTAAGCAATCCGGAAATATTAATGGAAATCCACTGGATGCTCTGAATTTTTCCGGTGGCATTATATTTTTTCCCCTCAACACACATAATACCGTCAACGGCAACGTCCCTGAAGGCGGTATTAGCGGAATTTATCAGCAGGACGCTGACTAAAATAACAATGGGAAGTGCAAAAAGGCCCACCAGTAGAGTCAGTATAATATCAAACGCCAGGGCAATAAAAATCCAGGTTCTTTTATTAAAAAAGTTATCTATTATATAACCGATAAAAGGCTTAATCAGCCAGGCAAAGATAGTGATGCTTGAGATCACCATTATTTTTTCGGCGGGATATCCCAGGGTTTCCTTGAGATAATAAAATAAGCCCTGGGAAGGCAGGGCTTCTACCCCTTGCGTAAAATAAACAGTGCTGCTTAAAGCAAAAATCCAGAATATTTTTTTATTCACCAAGCTCTTCCTCTCATATCTTTACCCAGCCCTTCCTTAATAGCTATTTAGCCTTGAAGCAAGGGCGGAATAAATAAAAAACTACCATTTAATCTGGTAGTTTTTTAAAATTCTTCTCCCGCAAACGCAGGTATCAATAACAATTTTCTATTCGGATTCGGGAACCTGAGGTATATCTTTTTTTTGGGCCTGGCTGGCATCCGCCCCCTCAGGCACAGCCGCACCCTCTTGCTGCGGTAAAGGTGTGCCTGCCTGATCTGTTTCAGTGAAAGTAACGCTCTCTGGGTTAGCAGGCGGAGCTTGTTTGATGTTACGCAATAAAGATCTGCTCTGTTGCGCTGATAAAAAAGCAAGGCTGAGGCAGGTAATAAAAAATATAACCGCCAAAACCGATGTGGTCCGGCTTAACAAGGCATTGGTTTTAGTGCCGAATAAAGACTCTACCCCGGAAAAGGTCTCCAGCAGACCCCCACCTCTTCCTCTTTGAATAAGAATAATAACTATTAATAAGGCGCAAACTATTACGTGTAAACCGATAATTATCGCCATCATTTTTTCACCGCCGCAGCTTTTTTTACGATTTCACTAAACGAATCGATTTTTAAGCTAGCCCCTCCCACTAAAGCTCCGTCAATATCCTGTTGTTCGGCTAACTCAATAATATTTTCCGGCTTGACGCTGCCTCCGTACTGGATACGCATTGCCTCTGCAGTTTCTTTATTATACATCTTATTCAGCAATCCGCGAATATAATTATGCGCCTCTTGGGCCTGATGGCTAGTGGCGGTTTTTCCGGTTCCGATTGCCCAGACCGGCTCATAAGCAATAGTAATTTTTAAAGCACCGGCTTCACTGATTCCCTTTAAGCCGTTTTGCACATGGTCATCCAGGACTTTAAATGTCTGATTAGCCTGCCGCTCTGTTAAAGTCTCGCCAACACAAACAATAGGGCTTAAACCATTCTTCAGGGCCGCCTTTATTTTTTTATTTACTGTTTCATTGGTTTCGCTAAAATATTGCCGTCGTTCAGAATGGCCGATGATCACAAATTTACACCCTGCATCAAGAAGCATTCTTGCCGAGACCTCTCCGGTATAGGCGCCCTCCTCCTGCCAATAGATATTTTGCGCTCCCAGCTGGATATTAGTATCGCTGATTACTTCCGCAACTTCGCTTAAAGCAGTAAAAGGCGGACAAAGCACAATATCTATCTCTTCGACTAAATCAAGTAATTCTCTTTTTAAACCGTTAGCCAACTCTATAGCTTCAGGTATAGTCTTATGCATCTTCCAATTTCCGGCTATGAAAATTTTTCTCATCTTACCTTTCAGCCAATGCCGCTATCCCGGGCAGGGATTTTCCTTCTAAAAATTCCAGGCTCGCTCCTCCGCCGGTTGAAATATGAGTCATTTTGTCTTCGAGATTGAATTTAGACATCGCTGCCGCAGTATCTCCTCCGCCGATAATAGTGGTAGCGTCAAGAAAACCGATAAATTCAGCGATTTCCTTTGTCCCTTTACTAAAAGCTTCGGTTTCAAATATGCCTAAAGGCCCGTTCCAGACAATAGTTTTTGCCGTTTTTAGCTTGTCTTTAAATAACTTTATGCTTTCAGGCCCGATATCTACGGCAATCTTTCCTTGCGGGATATCCACACCCGTAACCTCTGTTTTTGCCTCGGGGCTTATTTTATCCACTACTAAATGATCAACAGGCAATATAATTTCTTTTTTCATAGAGGCGGCTTTTTCCAAAATCTCCTTTGCTAAATCCAATTTATCCTTCTCTAGTTTGGAATTGCCGACTTCTTTACCCTGTGCCTTTAAAAATGTATAAGCCATTCCGCCTCCGATTAAGATGCGGGCGCATTTAGAAAGCAGATTCTCAATTACTCCTATTTTATCGGAAACTTTAGCTCCGCCTAAAATCATCATAAAAGGCTGCTTTGGATTCTGAACCGCAGAGCCTAAATATTCAATCTCCTTCTCCAACAGAAAACCTGCTGCTGCTGCTTTTAAATAGTGCGTTACCCCTTCGGTGGAGGCATGCGCGCGGTGAGCGGTACCAAAAGCATCGTTAACATATATATCCGCAAGAGAAGCTAATTCTTTTGCGAAATTTACTTCGTTTTTTTCTTCATCAGCATGGAATCGTAAATTTTCAAGAAGAACTACCTTTGCCTTTGAAGCTTCGATCCCTTTTTTAACCTTCTCACCCACGCAATCATCCAGAAAATCCACTTTTTCATTCAAGAGTTCCCCTAACCTCTTTGCAACCGGCTTAAGGCTATATTTATCTTCGGGTTTTCCCTTTGGCCTGCCAAGGTGGCTAATTAGAATCAATTTTTTGGGTTTTTTTTCTAGTATATATTTTATGGTGGGCAAAGTCGCCCGGATGCGCTTATCATCGGTAATATTTAGATTCTCATCCTGCGGGACATTGAAATCCGCGCGCATCAAGACCTTTTCGCTTTTTAATTTAATATCTTTTAAAGTTAACTTTGCCATACGAACTCCTTAAGGTTAAGCTAATCTTATAAGCCTCTTTTGATAATAAAATCGGCTAAGTCCACCACCCTTACAGAGTAGGCCCACTCGTTATCATACCAGCCCATAACTTTGACTAACTTGCCGTCAATCACCTTAGTCAGTCCAGAATCAAAAATACAGGAGTAATTCGAACCGACAAAGTCTTTAGAAACTAAAGGCTCGGTCAGGAATTGTAAGATCCCCTTTAAGCTCGATTCTGAGGCCTTTTTAAAAGCCTGGTTCACTGCTTCTGCGGAGGTATCCTTTTCTACCGTGCAGCAAAGGTCCGTCATAGAAACATCCGGCGTAGGAACGCGGATTGCCAGGCCGTCCAGCTTACCTTTTAACTGCGGTAAAACCTCTCCGATTGCCTTGGCAGCTCCGGTTGAGGTGGGTATCATTGACAAAGCTGCAGCACGGCCCCTCCTTAAATCCTTATGGGGAAGGTCTAGGATACGCTGATCATTGGTATAGGAATGAATCGTAGTCATTAATCCGCTCTTAAGCCCGAAATTATCCAAAATAACCTTTACCATTGGGGCCAAACAATTCGTAGTGCATGAGGCGTTGGAAATTATAGCATGTTTTCCGGGATCATAATTCTTTTCGTTAACCCCCATTACAACGGTTAAATCCTGGCCTTTTGCCGGGGCGGTAATGATCACTTTTTTCGCACCACCCTTTTCTATATGGCCTATACACTTTTCCCTCTCCCTGAAAACTCCTGTAGCCTCAATGACAATATCAATAGCGAAATCCTTCCATGGGATTTCTGCCGGAGACTTTACACTGAGCACTTTCAGGTTTTTCCCGTCGATAACCAATGAATCTTCTCTTGCCTCTATGTCTGCATCCAGCGTTCCAAAGTTCGAATCGTATTTTAAAAGATGCGCTAAGGCTTTCGTGCCCACAGGTAAATCATTTACAGCCACGAACTCTAAATCTTTGCTCTTTTTTGCCAATGCCGCCCGAAGTACTAATCTGCCAATCCTGCCAAAACCATTAATGCCTACTTTTACTGCCATTTAAGCCTCCTTGATATTTTGCTTTAAATTAAGCCTGTTTTCCTCCTCTTAAATATTTTGCGGCGAGTTCCGGCGGGGTAGGGACCAGATAAAAGCCAGAACCCGATTCAAAACCGGCAACACGTGTAAGTTTTGGCATAAATTCAATATGCCAGTGGTAACCCTCTAATTCCTCCTGCTCTCCGATAGGTGAGGAATGAATAATAAAATTATAAGATGGGTTCGGAAACACCGCCTTGAATTTAGATATTGTTTCCCGTAAAATCGAAGCCAATTGCGGCAATTCATCGCCTTTCGTCTGGCAAAAATAGCTCTGGTGTTTTTTAGGCATAATCCATATTTCAAACGGAAACCTGGAAACAAAAGGACAAAAAGAAAGGAAGTATTTATTCTCAAGAATAATCCTCTCTTTCTCCTGAGCTTCCTGTTTTAGAATGTCACAGAATACGCAGCGTTCGCGAAATTCAAAATAATGATGCGCTCCCTTTATTTCCTCCATCACATTCTTAGGAACCATGGGTAAAGCTACAATCTGAGTATGGGGATGCTCAAGAGAGGCGCCTGCTGCGGCTCCGTAATTTTTAAAGATCATAATATATTTAAAGCGGGGATCTTTTTTTAAATCAGAAGAGCGCCGGCAATACATGGAAAGAAAATTTTCAACTTCTTTATCTAATAAATCCGGTATATCTTTCTCATGATAAGGTGTCTCTATCAACACCTCATGTGCACCAACGCCATTAGATAAATCATAAATCCCCAGGCCTCTTCTGTCTATATCACCTTCTATTTTAAGCGCCGGGAATTTATTAGGTACCACTCTTACCTCCCAGCCCGGAGTATTGGCAGAAGTATTGTGATTCCTAATTGCCTCTATTTCCGGAGGGGTCATTGTTTCGTTACCATAACAAAACGGGCAGGTACCGCCTTTAAGTATGTGGGGCTCGTATTCGTAATCTTTTGGCAGAGACGGATGATCCGTATCTATAATTACCCATCTGCCGCCGATTGGATCCCTTCTCAATTCAGACATTCCTAAACCTCAACTTCTCTTAAAAACTTAGCTGCGTTTTCAGGGGGAAGAGAACAAATATAAAAACCTGTCCCCCACTCAAAACCCGCCATGCGCGTAAGCCGCGGTAAGATTTCTATATGCCAGTGATAATCATAATCAATGCTCTTCCAGTAACCAACTTTTTCTCTTCTAAAAGGCGCAGTATGCAAAATATAATTATATGGGGGGTCATTCAGGCCTTTTTTTAACTTCATCAGCACCTTCTTCATCACCTTGCCTAAATCCAGCCGCATTCCCTGATCAAGTCTGGTAAAGTCACAACTGTGTTTCTTAGGTAAAACCCAAACCTCAAAAGGAAATCTGGCAGCAAAAGGGGCTATAGCGATAAATCCGTCAATATCAAGAATTACCCTGTCTTTACTTTCAAGCTCTTGTTTTATTAAATCGCAGAATACACACCTTTCATGATAATTATAATAGAACCTTGCTCCTACAAGTTCTTCTTTTACGCGCTTAAGGTTGACCGGAGTAGCAATTAATTGCGAACGAGAATGTTTAACCCTGCCCCCGCCTGCTGTCCAGCCGTGATTTTTAAAAACTAAAACGTATTTGAACCTCTCATCCTTCTCTAAATCTTTCATCCTGTCGATATAACAAGACATGACCATGGCGATCTGCTCTTCGCTTAAATCAGCCATATCATCTATATGCTTGTTTGATTCAATAACTATCTCGTGGGCGCCGATTCCGTTCATAAGGTCATACAAGCCTTTTCCGTGACGGTCAAGGTCTCCTTCTATGCCCAAAAAAGGAGCAATGCTGGGGACTACCCTCAGCTGCCAACCGGGCTTATTTGCCGGGGTGTTGCCGGGCCTTACTGCATATATTTCAGGGGGAGTCTGAGATTCGTTACCTTCGCAAAAAGGACAGCTATTTTCAGGAGGGCCTTCGTGGGTTTTGCTGGAAAACTGGTCAGGCCGCTTTGCGCGCTCTGTAGCTATAATTACCCATCTACCTATAATCGGATCTTTTCTTAATTCCGGCATGCTCTTGATGTCTTAATATTAAGACGTTTTAAAACAAAATGAAAAAAATATTATAATACATTATAACATAACCCCTTTATAGTGCAACTATTTTTTGCCAAAAATTTCTCCAACTCGCATTTGATGGCCGCTTAAAAATTCTCTGGCGCTCATCCTTTTTTTCCCCTCGATCTGTAATTCCTGAATAGCTAAAGTACCCCTGCCAGTCGCTATTATTATGGAATCTTCGGAAAATCCGCTTATTTGGCCTTTATTCACCCCACCCTGCACATCTGTGCTATCACGAACACTCGCCTGATAAATTTTTAATATTTTACCTTTATAATAAGTAAAACTCCCCGGCCAACCCGCACACCCCCTTATAAGGTTAATAATTTGCTCTGCCGGTTTCTCCCAATCTATGCGTCCATCTTCTTTTTTTAGCTTGGGGGCAAAACTTACCTTTGCTTCATCCTGTTCTTTTAATTTGTAATTTTTTTGCTCTATTGAAATCAAAGCCTGGATTAATTCTTCTGCTGCCAGATTTGCCAATTTATTTTCCAAAGTGAGCGCGTTGTCCTGCAGCATTATTGCTATTTCTTTTTGTCTGATTATCGGTCCTGCGTCCATAACTTTAACCATTTTTATAATGCTTACCCCGGTTTTTTTCTCTCCGTTTATCAGTGCCCAGTTTATCGGAGCAGCCCCTCTATATTCAGGTAATAACGAAGCGTGGGCGTTCACTGAAAAGATTTTCGGGATATTTAAAATTTTTTCCGGTAGTAGTTGCCCATAAGCAATCACCACAAAAAGGTCGGGATTATATTTTTTAAGTGTTTCAAAAACGAAATCGTCTTTTAAAGTTGCTGGCTGAAAAACCTCTACGGAATGTGCCTGCGCAAGAGCCTTAACCGGTGTCATAGATTCTGCCAGGCCCCTCCCCTTTTTGGCATCCGGTTGCGTGACAACGCAACAGATTTTATTTCTGGAAGATAAAAGTGCTTCAAACGCCGGAATAGATATCTTGCCGCTGCCGAAAAAAATTATATTCATGTTATAATGGGTCTATGTCTACGGTGGTTATTATACCAGAATAAGAAATTTTTCTTAACCGATTTTTTAAAAACCTGCTTAATTTATTCGGGTCTTTCGCCTTAAGCAATATCTGCCAGTAGAAATTCCCGCGTAATTTTGGGTGTTCTGCCGGGTGGCAAGATATAACTTTTATTGCCTTATCTTTACTGCTTCTGGATAATTCTTTAAATTCTTCATTTGCTGTTTCTTCGACTTTTAAGGCGCTCCTGCCCCTGAATTTTAACAAACCCAAATGCTCATAAGGCGGAAAGCCCAACTGTTTTCTCTGCAGCAATTCTTTTTTGTAGAAAATCCGGCTGTTTTTTTGAACTAAGGCCTCCAATACCTGGTGCTGCTTAAGCCGGGTTTGAATTACGATACTTTTTTCAGTAAAATTCAAAAGGCCGGTTAAAATACGGAATGTCTTTTCTGCCGAACGCAAATCCTGCCGGTTCAATAGGTTGTCAACGTAAAGTACTCCGACCAGGTCGAACTTCAATTCCGGGCTCTTCATTACAGACTCCGTAGCAATGAATATATCAGCATCATCAATATTTGTCTTTTGCGGGCCTTCTATCATTCTAACTTTTGCTTCAGGGAATATCCTGGATAGCTCAGACTCAATTTTCTCTGTCCCTATACCTCTGTAACGAATATAACCGGAATTGCAAATAGGGCAGATTTCCAGGGGAGCGGTTTTATAATTACAATAGTGGCAGCTTAAAATATTCTTAGCGAAATGATAAACTAGATTGATATTACAACGCGGGCACTTCAGAATGTTACCGCAATGACGGCAGGAAGCAAAAGTTGCAAAACC
The DNA here is from genome assembly GCA_003644385.1 of Candidatus Omnitrophota bacterium. GTDB lineage: Bacteria > Omnitrophota > Gorgyraeia > Gygaellales > Profunditerraquicolaceae > B70-G16. The sequence continues at coordinate 5,105 of QNCD01000040.1, read as the reverse complement.
CTTGCGGTTTATAAATAATAATATCTTGCCCTTTGATTTAAGCACGGCTCCAATAGAATCCTGAAGATACTTCGAAAAAATAGTTTTGCGTTCCCGGTTATAATACCCATTCTTTAAATCTACGGTTTTTATTTGCGTAGGGATTGTTGCTTCCGGGCAAACATATTCGATTTTGCCTCTTTTTGCCAAATAAAAAGACTCAATAGAGGGCGACCTGCTGCTTAAAATCACCCTAGTTTTTTCAATAGCCATGCGCATAAGCGCTACCTCCCTGGCATTATAATGTGGAACCTGATCCTGCTTATATACCGGATCCCCCTCCTCATCCACAATTATTAAACCCAAGTTTTCTATTGGAGCAAAGACTGCCGAGCGCGTGCCTACCACTACGTTGACTTGCTGCATTTTTATTTTAAGCCACTCCTCTAAGGCTTTTGTTTGTTTCCTGTATAAAATACCTACATGAGTTTTCATGCCGGCTTTGATTTTACCATATGCCTTAAGAACCGAATTTATATCCGGGAATAAGATTATTGCCTTTTTTCCTTTATCCAGCGTATCTTTTATAGATGAGAAATAAAAATCCCACCTGAAACGCCCGCCTATATCTTCTAAAAGTTTGGCTAGAGGTTTTTCTTGGGGTGTAGTTTTGATTTTAGGCTGGGTATATTTAAGAATATGCCTGGATTTACGTAAAGCCTGAGGCAATGCAGTATCAATGGCTTCTCCCCAAGAACAACAATAGCGTTCTGAAACTCTTTTAGTAAGAAGCAGCATATTTTTATTGAGAGTAGGTACTTCATCTAAAATATCCAAGACCGGCTTGAGCCTGGGGATACTGCTTTTCCCGGATATCCCCACCACATACCCTACTAAATTGCGGTTTGAGAAATTGACCTTTACTCTCATGCCGACGGCTAATTTCTGAGCAAAATTATCAGGAACAGAATAGTCAAAGGGGCCGTCGATAGGCAGGCTAAACACTACTTTGGCATATAACATTAAAAATGTCCTCAAGCACTTTCGGCTTTTTAATTTGCTTGATTCTTTCTTTTACTGCCACCAATTTTTCCGGATTATTTTTATAACCAAGAACCAGGGTTTTTATCTCATTGATTTTTTTTGCTCGTTTCCCGATGCCGTAACTCTGTATAACTGTCAAATTCGTTGTTTCCTGTCCGGTAATCGCGGAAACAAAAATCGGCGCCAATTCCGTTATCAGTAATTCGGCTATAGTAACTCCCCCGGGTTTGGTAACAATGATGTCAGAAGCAGCCATGAGCTCATGCATGTTATCAACAAATCCGAAAACTTTCGCGTCCGAATAATTTTTATTCTTTAAATGCTTAAATAATTTTTCATTGCGTGCGCAAACAACTAATATTTGTACTTCCTCGTGAAGCGCATCGACGATTTCCTCAATTGGGCCTATGCCGAATGAGCCGGTAACCACTAAAACTGTAAGTTTATTTTTTTTAAATCCCAGTTTCAGGCGCAGTCGCTCTTTATCCAAAGGCTGAAGAAATTTATTATTCACAGGGATACCAAGTACCTTTATCTTCTCTCCGCTGACCCCTCTGGATAATAACTTTTCCTTGGTAACACCGGAAGCAGTAATATAAATATCGGCCCCTTCCGTAACCCAAAATGGGTGCACACCGAAATCGGTAATTATAGTAACCAATTTCGAATTTATTTTATTTCTTTTTTTTAAGTAAGAAGCAATTTTGGAGGGAAGAAAATGCGTAGAGATAATAACATCCGGCTGCTCTTGAATAAAAAGGGACGCGGCTTTCTTGGTATTAATCCGATTAAGGATACTGGTATACGACCTAATAAGGGGATAAATTATCCTGGCGCAGGTAACATAGAAGCCAATCGACCACAACCAGAGGCAGTGGTTCACCAGGAAATCGTAGCCGTATTTGTACATCCTTTTAAAAATAAAATTAGAGTATTCAAGGACATCAATCAGCCTTACCTGGAAATCCTGGTTCTGTGTGCTGATATAATCACGAATTGCCTGGGCAGCCTTAAAGTGGCCGGTCCCGGCTGAAGCATAAGTTATAAAAATCTTCATGAAACTATTTTTTCTTTAGAATAAATTCTATTGAATCGTAGAGGCTTGGAAAAATATGATCCGGCTTTAACGGCCAATTCTTCCGGTTTGAGATTTTTTCTTTGCCGGAAAGGAGCAAAATTGCCTTGCATCCGGCAGCTTTTGCGGTCTGGACGTCGCGGATGGTATCGCCAATAAAGTAAGTTTTTTTTAAATCTATATGATATTTTTTCTGAGCGCCAAGGATAAGGCCGGCCTTGGGCTTACGGCAGGAACAATTATCTTCCTGGCGGTGGGTGCAGTAATAAACACCTTTGATTTCTCCTTTTGATTTTTTAATTTCGTTTAGCATCCTTTCGGTTATATCGTCCAGCGCCTGCCTGCTTAAAAGCCCTTTATTCACCCCAGCCTGATTTGAAACCACAAAAATTTTAAAATCATTTTCATGTAATTTTCTAAGCGCTGATTTTGCCTTCGGGAGAAAATGAAACTCCTTCCAAGAAGTAACGTATTTTCCGTCTCCGGGATACTTATTAATTACCCCGTCACGGTCTAAAAAGATTGCTTTCATCGCCTTAGTTCGTTAGATTCGATTAACCTTACTAAAACTAATCCTTCGCACTTAACCAACAGTATAAACCGCTCGGGATAAATTCCTGCCTACCGATAGGCAAGCACAAATTGTGGGCTCATTTAAAATAGCTCTCATTTGCTTTAATCCACTCGCTTAACTTTCTTATACCTTCTTTAACCGATACTTTTGCCTTCCAGCTCAGAGCGCTTTCCAGTTTTTTGGTATCGGAAATATATACCTTTTGGTCGGAAGGCCGCCAATCAGCGAAGTCCACCTGCGGCTTTTTGTAGATTAAAAGTTTAAGCTCATCCAAAAACTCTAACAAAGAAATAGTATTATCCGGGCCTCCTCCGATATTAAATAAACCCCGTTTTAAATCGCTATTGATAAATGCATTAAAAGCATCGACTAGATCATCAACGTAAAGCATATCTCTGACCTGTTTGCCATTGCCGTAAATAGTGATGGGTTTATTAAAAAGAGTAGCGATAATGAACCAGGCAACCCAACCCTGATCCTCAAACCCGAATTGACGCGTGCCATAAGTACAAGACATGCGAAAAACCGCGGTTTTCATTTTGTAAATATGGCTGTATTCCTGAACGTATAAATCTCCCACCAATTTAGAGACTCCATAAGGGGTATGTCCGGTCAAATCCGTAGACACCTCCTCATTCACCCCCGATACTCCTTTAAAGGCGTACCTTTTTTCTAATTCTTCCAAAGGAAACTTATCTACATTTTCTCCGTAAACTTTATTTGTTGAGCAATAAATAATCACTGTCTCCTTTGATGTTTTACGCGCTGCCTCTAAAACATTTAACGTTCCGAAAGCATTTATGCTAAAATCCTCCTTAGGCATACGCACACTGGAAGGCACGCCAGGCTGGCCGGCAGTATGAATAATGACATCTACTCCTTTTCCGATAGCTTTAGATAAATCCTTATCATTGCGCACATCCCCTTTTATTCGCTCTATATTCTTATAATTTTTAAGGTAGTTCCAATTGAATTCCACAGAGTCTTTATCGTACCCAAAAATCTGCGAACGCATTAAATTATCCAGGACAATAACTTCGTTTTTAGAATTTTCCTTTGCAAAAAATTCAGCGCTGTGGCTTCCTACAAGTCCCGCTCCTCCGGTAACAAGAACCCTCATTTTGCCTTTCCCCTTTCTCTGGTTAATTCGCAATATTTTAAATAGCTCAGAAACTGGTAGAGCCCCGCATTAAAAGCTACCACAAAGCCTATAAATCCGTCCTTATAACCCCTCTTGCCTAAATATGTTCGCATAAATCTGTCAATAGCCCTCCAAATGAACCTACCCAGGCGCATGGGTTTATCTTGCTTAAACCATTTTTGGGCTTCCCTGCTAGTTTGATTGTTTAACTTATGAAAAAAATCCTCGAAATTTTTATAAGAAAAATGGACTATGTCTGACTTTAGGTGCCCGCAGGGGTCATCCATAAATGCGCGCGGATGCACACCTGTTTCTTCGTAACGAAATTTATCTTTTCTGAAAAGTTTTAACTGAGGGCTGGGATACCAGCCGCCGTGCTTTACCCAATAATTTCCTATGTAATTCTTGCGCGGTATAGTAAAGCCGTTAAACTCTGTGCCATTTTTTAAAACTTCCTCGATCTCGTTCTTTAATTCCGGAGTCGCCCTTTCATCTGCATCTAAACTTAAAACCCAGAGGTTTTTAGCCTGCGAATAGGCATAATTCCTATGCCTGCCCTCAAGATCCATTTTCCTAGATATTATTCGCTCGGTAAATTTCGAAGCTAAATCTAGTGTTTTATCGGTACTAAGGTCATCGACAATTAAAATTTCGCCTGCCCAACCAGCTACGGAAGCAAGGCAATCCTCGATATTTTTTTCTTCATTCCTGGTTATCACTACTACCGATAAGTCAATCACTTGAAATACTCCCTTATTGAATTAACGATATATTCCAGCTCTGTTTTACTTAAATCAGAGTAAACCGGTATGGCCAAAGTCTCTTTTGCCGCTCTTTCGGATTCAGGAAAATCACCTTTTTTATAGCCCAAATATTTAAAACATTTCTGCAGATGCAGCGGTAGAGGATAATATATTCGCGCATCTATACCTTTTCCCCGCAAATGTTCAATTAATTTGGAGCTTGGAGAAGATAACCTAAGCACGTACTGATGATAAATATGCTTATTATAAGCCGGCGCACAAGGTAATTTCACTGGCAGGCTTTTTAAATGCTTATTGAAATAATGAGCATTTTGCAATCGTTTTTTATTCCAGCTATCGTAGTATTTTAATTTGATTTTCAATACAACTGCCTGGATTACATCAAGACGGTTGTTAAACCCGATCATGGAATGATGATACTTATCTGTCTGCCCCTGGTTTCTTAAAGTTTTAAGTTTCTTGGCAAAATTCGTGTTTCTTGTTAATACCATTCCGGCGTCACCGAATGCGCCGAGGTTCTTGCCCGGG
>QNCD01000039.1 GCA_003644385.1 Candidatus Omnitrophota bacterium | reverse complement strand
GGTTGTAGGTTACCTGGGGATGGAGAAGCAGGCGCCCCCCAATATTTTCTTTACCGACGCCACGCGTTTTCCGGATAAAGCCGGCCTTTCCGGATGGGCGCCCCTTGTTGAGAGTTCAATAGTAATTCACACCTTAAGCGTAAAAAATTATATTTCCGTTGATGTTTATTGCTGCAAAGAGTTCGATATCAATAAAGCAAAAACATTTACCCGTAAATTCTTTTCTCCTAAACGCATGGATCAGCAATATATCCTGCGCGGTATAGATTACTACAAATAACCCTCCTTTAATCCCATAAATTTATTTTATTTTTTCCTCTTGGTGATATAATAAAACCAGAATTGTCTAAAATACATTTATTTTCAAAATGGATGACCCCAAAAAAGATAAAATCGTGGTAGTTGGTGCCTCCCGGCAGGAAGATGATACCGGCTTTAAAATATTCAAGGATTTAATAAATTTTGGTTTTAGCGTAGACGGGGTTAATCCTGAAAACGGAGAAATCGCCGGGAAAAAATTCTCCGTAATCTTAAAGAACTTAATTATCTTCCGGATTTAGTCATCACTGTAACGCCGCCTGAAATTACCGAAAAAGTAGTAGAGGATTGCAAGGAGCTGGGAATAAAAAGTATCTGGATGCAGCCTGGTTCGGATTCGAAAGAAGCAATCAGGAAGGCATTCGGCTCAGGGACATTTGTGGTGTATAACGACTGTTAGATGACTAGAAAAGGAATCTGGAAGGACGGCGAGCCGGCATAAAGCACTGTTATCTGATTTAATCATAAGCAGGAAACCATTTCTGCTTATTTTTTTATTTTTTACAAATTCTAACAAAATAAAAAAAAGGAAGGTAAAATGACCGGGATAAAAAACAAGACTCTGGAGAAGATAGAAGAAAAAATGGAAATCATGGATAAAAATTCTTTAAGATACCAGGTTCTTGATTGCACGGAAAATTTTAAGTCCTCCTGGATTGCGCTAGGAAGGGCGCTTTATAGCGTTTATAAAGATAAATTATACAAAGAGTGGGGGTATGCGAGCTTCGATACATATATAGAGCGTGAAATCGGAATAAAAAAACAGACCTCGATGAAATTATTAAGGTCCTATTATTTTTTGGAAAAAGAAGAGCCTGAATATTTACAGAAAGATTACGCGGATTCTCAAAATGCTGTTTCTTTGCCGAGCTACGAACCAGTAGATATTTTACGCAAAGCAAAAAACAAGAAATTGGATACCCTGGATTATTTGCATTTAAAAAAGAGAATTCTGGACGAAGGACAGGAGGCAAGTATAGTCCGCAGGGATTTGACAGAAATAATCAGACAGAGAGAGGAACTTGATCCTGAAGAGGCGCGGCAGAAAAGGAAGATTGCAACAGCAGGAGGTTTCTGGGTGTGCTCAAAGCAATAAAACTTGAAATTGAATCTTCTAAATTACTGCCTTATTCTGTGATTAAAGATGCTGAGAAACTAATTAAAAATCTTGAAGAGGAATTATCCTAGTTAATTGCTTAACCTATTTAGCTTCAATAGGTTTAAGCTCTGATAGATAAAATAATATTTGTTCAAACATAAAGCAAAAAAGGAGGCAGATTTATGGGAAAAATGTTAATTATTCAGTTTTTTACCCTTTGCCTTTTTACCCTGTTTATGGGCTTTTGTTTTTGCGACGGCTTTAAGCTGCATATTTTGAAAAAAGTAATCTGGTTTTTAATTTTTTTTAATAAGCGCTTACGTATTAAAGACTAAAGGGGAATTTGACTTAGCTTTAATTTTACCCTTTCCTATTATATTAGCTTTACTTTTTTCGCTTTAGAAACGAGAAAAAAAGAAAAAAACTGAATTCTTTCTTACGCTTTACTGCAGAAACCTTCCCTTTCCTCCAGGCCAAAAAAAGCCATTTTTCCGGAAAAAACACATATTTTTTTAAATCAATATTTTTTTGTTGACAGTTGAAATATAATATGTTAAAGTAAAAAAAATTACGGTATTTGATGAACAGAGAAATTAAAAATTAATATTTTAATTGGTTGCTTTAGCCACAAGCGGCTAAAAGGAGGATGTAAAATGGGGAATAAAAAGAATTTTTTGTTTTTATTCTGCATGGCGGCATTTCTTTTTATTGTTTCTCCTGTTTTTGCCGATGCTCCGGCCTTACCTGCAGAATTGTTATTGTTTACCCAGAAGGAATTGGTAGTTACCGCTACGCGTACAGCAATGCCGATAACAAAATCACCTTCCGCAGTTACCGTTATTACCAGGGAAGAAATTTTGCGTGCTGGCACAACCCATATTCCGGAAATTTTGCGCAGTGTTGTGGGCGTAGATGTAGCTAGAGTATCATTCGGCTATTCCGACGTGAACATCAGAGGTTTAAATAAGGCTTTGTCCAGCCGCACATTAGTTTTGGTTGACGGAAGAACAGTCTTTGTCAACGGCCAAGGATTCACACCCTGGGAGGGTATTCCTATTTCAATTGAAGACATAAAAAGAATAGAAGTTGTTAAGGGGCCGGCAGAAGCTTTATACGGTTCTCCTGCTTTATGTGGCGTCATAAATATTATTACCAGAGACCCCGAAGAAGTAGAAGGTACAGAAAGCAATACCTCAGTCGGCACATATGGAACTTACAGGCAATCGCTGCTTCAAGGAGGAGATATTAATGAAAAAGCAGCATATAAGGTCTCAGCTGAGTTTAGCAGGGCAGCTACTTTCGAGGGTTTAAATATTACTGATAACAATCTTCTTAATACTGAATATTTTGAAGATCAGGCTTTAGAAAGAAAGGTTTTTAATGCCAGTTTGGCTTTTAATATTGATGAGCAAACAAGCCTTGATGTTTCCGGAGGAATTAATAATGCCGATTATATATTCCTTACAGATCCCACAACCGGATTAGGGCCGGTTAACCAATATAGCCGTTTCATAAATATTCGGTATTCGCATTTACCGGGCGAAGGAAGGGAATTTCAAATTCAGGGCTTTATGGACAAGGAGACAATGACTGCTACAAGCTTCTGTTTGAGCGAAGAATCATTTATTGATATTTATGATTTAACCGCACATTATGCTTTTCCAATGGGTGAACGCCATAACCTCTTATACGGCGGAGGGATGCGTTACGAAAGAATGGACAGCAATCTTTTTACTCCTGTTGCCAGCGCAGCTAAGGAAGAATTTACCTGGGATTTATTCTTGCAAGATGAAGTTGAGCTTTTGGATAACCTGGATTTCTTTGGTACGCTTCGCTATGACCACCACCCTAAAAGCGGTTACAATACCGCTTACCGCGCGAGCTTAGTATATGAGCCTGTCGAAGATCATATGTTTTGGGCTTCTGTCGGTGAGACTTTTCGCAATCCTACTTTTACCGAATCAATGGTTAATATTAATTATTCTGTTCAACTTTCTTCTGTTCCTGGGGTATATGTTAATACCTCAAGCCCGGAAGAGCTTAGGCCGGAGAAAATGAGGTCGTACGAGATAGGCTATCGTGGCTTAGTTTTAGAGCGAGTAAAACCAGAAGTTACTGTTTTCTTTAATGAATTACGCAATTATATATGCGCTACGACTGATGTCGCGGGCCCGCCTACTTTAACTACCGAAAAAAACCAGGGCAGAGTGAATATATTCGGTACAGAAATAGGGGCTAATTATCTGGTTACAGATTGGCTTAAGACATTTGCCAATTATACTTATTTACACGTGAAAAGAACCGATGATATTCTTCAGGATGATTGCACTCCGGAAGATAAAGCTAATCTGGGCGCTTCTTTGACTTTTGATAATAATGAAGATAACAAATTTATGGTGGATATAATTTCTACTTTTGTCGGTCCTTGCGCAGCTCCCGGATTAACCGGCGGAGGAAAGATCGGTAAGTATCAGTTAACTAATATAAGGGTAGGGTATGAGTATAAAGATTGGCTGGAGACTTCAATATATGTGTTCAACCTTTTTAAAGATAAACATAAAGAATTTACCGGGGCATTGGATTTAGGCACTCGCGTTATCGGCAAGTGCACGATAAAGTTCTAAGTTAAAAGGTCTGCTTAGATAAATAACAGCTCTATCTATCAGGATAAATAATAATAGATGAATATAACCTTCCTACGCAATATTAGATTAATAGGATTTACCGCATTACTGATTTCTGGATATTGCCTTTTATTGCCTTACCGCCTGTTTGCACAGCCTTTTGCCGAAGCAAAAGATACAGTAGAAATTGCGGTTGTAGTCAGCCGTAATATCTCTCCTTACCTCAGTGCGCTCGATGGCTTTAAAGAGAAAATGGGCGATCAGGGCTACAGGTTAAATATTGCTTATTATGACCTGGGGGGGGATATGGATGCTGCAAGTTCTATTGTCTCGCAGATATTAAAACTTGACCCCTCTTTGGTGCTCACCATCGGTTCAGAGGCCACAAAAGCAATAGGAACCCAAATCAATACAATACCAATTGTGTTTTCCATGTCCCTGGATCCGTTTTTTGGCAGCAGGAAGAGAACCAATATTACCGGTTCTTCCATGAACGTACCTATAAGAACCCAGGTAAAAGAATTAGTAAATATTATCCCGCGAATGGAAAAGATCGGCATTGTCTGCAGCGATGTTTATTATAATCGTCATTTATCCGGGGTGCAAATGGCGATTTCTTTGGAATTCAACGTAGAATTCCTGACGCGTTTTGCCGAGAACGAGGCAGACTTTACCGAGGCAGTAAAGCAGATTTTACCGGAAATCGACGTTTTCCTTTTTGTGCCCGATGAAACGCTTCTTTCTCCGCGCACCATGCAATTCTTGCTTTTAGAATCATTTAGATATAACAAACCTGTTGTCGGGCCTTCTTTAAGGTTTGTGCAGGAGGGCGCTCTTTTTGCCCTGGGAAGCGATTATAAAGATATCGGAAGGCAGTCAGCAGAGTTAGCTATAGATATACTTCAGGGTAAAAATGCATTCCAACTGCCCGTTACTGAAGCTCGAAAGGCGAAGTTGTATTTAAACCGCAGAACCGCCAAACAAATAGGTATTCCCATCCCGCAGTCTGTTGTTTCCCGCGTAGAAAAGATATTTGAGTAGGCCCGTCTTTTTACCTACCCGGGTAAGCAGCCCTTATAATAGCAATAATAATGAAAAATAATCCTATTTTGGCTAAATTTTTGACCAAAATTTTAGAGCTAATATTTTTTGTTGACAGTTGAAATCTAATATGTTAGAGTAAAAAAAAGTTTCATCTTTTATATAGAAGCAGTTATTCTTTTTTAGTTGGTTACCAATTTAGAATAAGGCTTTGGATGAAGTATAAAAAAATAACAGTACTGTCCGCCTTAACTTATTTTATAATGTTAGTTTTTTCTACGACAGCAGAGGTTTCCGAAATTAGCGATAAAAGGGCCTTATTCACAAAAGATAAAGAAGCTACATTAATTGCTGCTTTAGTAAGCCATGAGGTAGCGCCTTACAAAGAAGCATTAAAAGGTTTTCAGGAAGTAATGAGTGCAAAGGGATCAAGCTACGAAGTTATCGTTTATCAGGATGTCCCTTTAGCAGAGGAAAAAAGAGCAGCTCTTGCCGAAGAGCTAAAAGCAATAAAACCCGACTTGGTATTGAGCGTAGGGACAGAAGCCACAAAACTAGCTGCTCAGCGAATAAAGGGGGTCCCTATTATCTTTTCTATGGCTTTAATTTCTAATGTTATGTCGCTTAGAGGAACAAATAATAATTTAACCGGCGCTTCGATTAATATACCGGTTGAAGACCAGTTGGAAGAACTCAGTAATATTTTACCAGAAGTAAAAAAAGTAGGCTTAATTTGTGACTCCGATTACTATAATAAATACGTTGCCAATCAGGTAGAGCTCTTGCTAAAAGAAACAGGTATAGAGTTGATAACCCGGTTTGTTAAGGATGAAAGCGAAGTTTTTAAGGCTTTAGATAGTATTTTATCTGAAATAGATATCTTTCTGTATATGCCTGATCAGGTTATTTTTTCCGATAAGACAATGAAATTTATAATGTCTGAGAGCGCAAAAAGAAAAGTCCCTTTGATTGCCCCATCGCCGCGGTTCATAGAAGAGGGAGCGCTTATTGCTTTAGGATGCGATTATAGGGATATCGGCAGGCAATCTGCAGAGTTAGCTCTTGAGGCCATCGAAGGCAAGCCGGTTTCTCAAATTCCTATAAGCCAGGCGCGCAGTACTCATCTTTACCTTAATTTAAGAGCGGCAAAGAGTATAAATCTTGATATTTCCCCGGAGGCTATTTCACATGCCGATAAGATTATTGAATAAATTATCTCTGCGGATCAAAACAATTATTTTGGTTATTCTCATGATTGTGACTATGGCCCTGGTTTTGACTTTTGTTTATATCGGCCATCAGAAAGGAGTTTTACAGAGCCAGTTAGAGGTATTGGGTTCAGCCTTAGCGAAAAATTTGGCTTTTAACGCAGAGCTCGGAGTACTGACTAAGAATTTATCGGTTCTGGACGAACTCAGCGAAGGCGTTTTACAGAGAAAAGACGTTAATTACGTTGCTATTTTTAGTAACGACGAAGAACTTCTGGTTTATAATGAAAAAAGTAAGGAAGGCTCAAGTTATAAATCTGAGGTTCTTAAGCGTCAAATTGCAGAAAGCGGCCCGGCTATAAATTATTATAAACACATGAATGAAGAAATTTGCCAGGTAAGTATTCCGGTAGAACTTTTAAAAAGCGAAAAATGGATAGAGGGCGGCTTGATTGCTATACCTGAGACTGGAACAGAAACCATAGGAGAGGTAGTAGTCGGCTTATCCTTGAATTCCCTTTATAAAAATCTGGCGCAGATAAAATGGCTTACTTTTAAATTTACTTATTTAGTTATTTTTGTCGCTTCGATTATTACTTTCTTTCTGGTGAACCTGCTTACCAAACCTATAAAGAGATTAATGGATGCTACCCGCGAAGTCGCTAGGGGAAACTTGGATATCCAGCTTAGGTCTATTTCCAGCGACGAAGTAGGAGCCTTAACCGCTTCTTTTAATACTATGGTAAAAGAAGTAAAAGACAGCCGTGATAAAATCGAACATAACGCAAAAGAGCTGGCCCGGATTAACAGTGAAATGGAAGAACTGCTACATATTGTTTCCCATGATTTACGCTCCCCTTTAATTAATATACAGGGTTTTACCCAGCGCCTGGAGCCGCTTTTCCAAAGCGTGGTCAATAATATAAATGAAGTAGTAAAGGAAAATATTGACGGTAAGATAAAGGATAAATTAACCGCAGTCAAGACAGAGGTAGAAGAAAAATTCCCTGTTTCTTTAAGATTCATTACCAAGGGCGTAGATAAAATGGATAGCCTTTTGAGTAATTTACTGGCAGTCTCGCGGGTAGGCAGAAAAGCAGACCCTGTCCAGGTTAATGACCTGAATAATGTTTTAGGCGACGTGCTGGCGATTTTCAACCATCAGTTAAAGGCAAAGGGAATTGATATTATCAGGCGGGAATTACCGGCAGTGCCCTGCAGAAGAAATGAGATAAACCAGGTTTTTTCTAACCTTATTTCAAACGCAATCAATTATATGAAACAGGAGCCGCCTAAGATTATTGAAATTGGTTATACCGAAAACCCGCAGGATTACCAGTTTTTTGTCAGAGATACCGGTATCGGCATAAGTGAGGAAGATTACGAAAAAGTATTCAAAATGTTTACGCGCGTAGGAGAGATCGATGCTTCGGGAGAGGGTATTGGCTTGGCTTACGTGCAAAAGATCATTCGTAGCCATAAAGGAAAAATCTGGGTTGAATCCAAAAAAGGCTCAGGAAGCACATTTTATTTTACGCTTCCTAAAGAACAGAAAGGGGTGTCATAATGAGGCAGAAGAAATCGATCACCATTCTTTTAGTTGAGGATGACGAGGGCCATGCAATTCTGGTTAAGGAAAATTTACGCGCCGCGCGCATAATCAACGAGCTGTATCACGTAAAAGACGGACAGGAGGCTTTGGACTTTCTTTTTCACAGAGGAAGTTATACCGACACCAAGGTTTCTCCCAAGCCGGGGTTAATTCTTTTAGATATTAAATTGCCCAAACTTGACGGTTACGCTGTGCTTGAGCGTGTAAAGCAGGATGAGCAATTAAAGGTCATTCCGGTAATCATGCTTACTTCTACCGAGGACCAGATGGAAATTAACCGTTCTTATGACCTGGGAGCCAACGGTTATGTCATTAAACCGGTAGAATATCATGCGTTCCAGGAGAGGATAAAAAATCTTGGGTTATTCCTGGATATAGTAGCCTTACCGGATTAAAGAGCAGTTAAATTATCAAAAAAGATAACGCAATGGCAAATAAGATTAATATACTTTTATTTGAGGATGACGAAGGCCAGGCTGTCTTAACCAAGGAGACCTTGGTAAAAGAGGGTTTTCTTGTTGATTTTTATCCCAGCGGTAAAGAAGGCTTGAGCAGGATGAATGAAAAAGATTATACCGTCTTTCTTATTGATATGAAACTGGCGGATATGCACGGCCTTGAAATTTTAAAGAAAATAAAAAAGTTAAAAGCAGATGCCATTGCAATAATGGTTACCGGATACGGGGATGAAATAACCGCGGTAGAGTCGATGAAACTGGGGGCTTTTGATTACATCGTAAAGAGCCCTAATATGGGGCACTTGACTACTTTACCTTTGGTTATAAAAGAAGCGGTTGAGAGATATAATCTATTGATGGACAAGAGAAAACTGGAACAAGAACTGAAGGCCGCCCAGTTAAGTTTGATCCAGGCGGCCAAGATGTCTGCGGTAGGGCAGTTAGGAGCAGGAGTGGCTCATGAATTAAATAATCCCCTGGGAGGTATTTTAGGATACGTGCAGTATGTATTGGGTAAAATAAACGACCCAAATTTTAAAATGGAAGAATTCCAAACCTGTAAAAAATATCTGCAATATATAGAAAAGGAATCCGTGCGCTGTAAAGAAATCGTAGAGAGCCTGCTGAAATTTTCCCGGCCTTCTTCTCCGGAGTTTAAGCTTATAGATGTAAGAGAGGTAGTCAAAGATACCCTGCAGATACTTGAGAATCAGCTTAGTTCAAATAATATAACCGTAGAAACCGAATTTGATTCCTATGTTGATAAGATTATGGGGAATGCTAATCAACTGCAGCAGGTTTTTACAAATCTTATTTTGAACGCCCAGCAGGCGATGGTTAAAGACGGTAAGATATGGATCAGGATTAATAACGCCGTAGACACTAAAACAAACTTAAGAAAAGTCAATATAGAAGTCCAGGATACGGGTTGCGGTATTCCGGCGGAGAATGTTGAGAAGATACTCGAACCTTTTTACACTACTAAAACCGACCATAAGGCTCTTGGCCTGGGGTTAAGCATAACCTATCGTATTATTCAGGACCACGGCGGAGAAATAGCCATAAAAAGCCAGATAAATAAAGGGACTACATTTATAATAACTTTACCTGTAGCTTAATCTTATCGAGGTTAAATTATAAGAATTATGAAAAGAGCGAGTATACTGGTAATTGACGATGAGCAGATAATCGGCAACCTCCTCAAAGACGTTTTATCAGAAAGAGGGTATGAGGTAACTTATGCTGATGATCCTAAAAGTGGAATGGCTCTGGCCAAAGAAAACGAATACGATATTTATATAGTAGATTTGAAAATGCCGCATATAGACGGAATCGAGGTGATGAGAAATATCAAGAGTTCTCATCCTGATGCAGTAATTGTGGTGCAGACCGGTTTTGGTACTTTGGAAACAGCTCAGGAGGCATTAAGAATCGGCGCTTACGATTATATCACCAAGCCTTTTGATATTGAAAAATTGGCTTTCACAGTGGCAAAGGCACACAGCTTCCGCAGGCTTACTTCGGAAAATAGAGAATTACTCCAGCGCCTTGAGAAAGATAAAGTAGAGTTGGAAAAACGGGTCAGGGATACAGCCAGGGACCTGGCGTTGATTTATCAGATTGGAAGGGATATTTCTTCTTCCCTGGAACTTGCGGATGTATTGCGTTATCTTGTAGAGAGAATTACCTCGATACTGAACCTTGAGACCTGCGTTATTTTGCTTGTTGAGAAAGAAACAGGAGATTTGGTAGTTAAGGCTGCCCAGGGAGTAAGCCGGGAGGATATAGAAAAAACGCGCCTTAAAAGCGGCGAATACATTTCCGGTTATGTACTGAAAGAAAGAAAATCAATTATCATAGAGGATATCAATAAGGATCCGCTTTTTGCCACCCGCACAAAAGAAAAATATTATCACGGTTCCTTTATTAGCGTTCCTTTGATTGTAATGGCTAAAAAAGAAGGCGAAGAAGACAGGCCGATCGGGGTAATAAATATTGCTAATAAAAAATCTGGTGAAAAATTCGACCTTTTTGCAGTAAGATTACTGGAAGAGGTAGCTATTGAAGCGGCTATTGCCATTGATAACGCTCGTCTATATACCTCTTTAGAAGATACTTATATCCGTACGGTTATGTCTTTGACTTCGGCAATTGACGCCAAAGATCATTATACGCGTAGCCATTCGGAGAATGTCACTGATTATGCCCTGGCTATTGCCGCAGAATTAGAGCTTAGTAATAAAGAGATAGAACATATAAAGAAAGCCTGCCAATTGCATGACCTGGGTAAAATCGGGATTCACGACCATATTCTTACCAAGCCAGGCAAGCTTAATCCCCAGGAATGGGAAGAGATGAAGTCGCATTCGATGAAGGGAGTAGAGATTCTTGAACCTTTACATTTTCTGGGCGATGTAATTGAGCTGATCCGGGAGCACCATGAAAGATTTGACGGCACCGGATATCCTGATGGAACAAAAGGAGAAAAGATTCCTCTGGGCGCACGGATAATTGCCGTAGGTGATGCCTTTGACGCAATGATTTCAGAGAGGCCTTACCATAAGCCGCGCAGCATCGAAGACGCTAAGAAGGAGTTAAAAAATAATTCCGGCACACAGTTTGATCCAAAAGTGGTAGAGGCGTTCTTGCGTGTTTTAGAAAAACAGCCTGATATCATCAGTTATTCAGGGGAGAATAAAGAAAAGCCGCAAGCGCAGAAATAAAAGTTTTGAAAGTTTTGCAGCGACTTAGATTAACGGCTACTACTAAGCCTGCCATAAATTAAACTGCATCGTTTTGCCGCGCATCAAACTTAAAATAAAAAATGATTTTTTCCAGAATTTTATCTTCACTGATAGTTTTTTTTCTTTTTGCAGTTTTTGCCTTGATTTATCTAAGGCTTATGGAGAGGCGGGTACTTTTTATTCCCACTAGAGAATTAGAAACACGCCCTTGCGATATCGGGCTGGATTACGAAGAAGAAAATTTTATCACAAGCGATAATGTAAGCCTTCACGGCTGGTTTATTCCTTACCAGGATGCTGGCTGCACTGTTCTTTTTTGTCACGGTAACGGCGGCAATATTAGCCACAGACTGGAAAAGTTAAAATTTTTTAACACGCTTAAATCCAATGTCTTTATTTTTGATTATCGCGGTTATGGAAAAAGCCAGGGAAGGCCTTCTGAAGAAGGACTTTATATTGATGTTAAGGCCGCCTATGATTATTTGCTGACGCGTAATATCGCGCCTGATGAAATAATCGGATTCGGAGAATCTTTAGGCGGAGCAGTAATTATCGACCTGGCCTCCAAAAATAAAATAGGCGCTTTAATCGTCTCAGGAACAATTTCAAATGCCGGTGATATGGCGAAGCAGTTATATCCGTACCTACCGAGCTGGATATTTTCCAGTAGGCTTGATTCGCTGAATAAGATTAAATCAATAGATGCGCCTAAGCTTATAATACACAGCTTACAGGATGAAATTGTTCCTTTCAGGCTAGGAGAGAAACTTTATCAGGCTGCGCCTGGGCCTAAAGAATTTTTACAGGTTAGCGGTACGCATAACGAGGCTTTTTATGTCTCGCAGGAATTATTCAGAAATAAAATAGGAGATTTTATAAAAGCTATTTGCAGGGGTAGATAACAGATCTTTAAACCTAAAATTTTCCAAAAAGGGGGCAGCAGCATGAAGGCAAAAGAGATAAAGTTAAAGAATTTTAAACCGAGAGAATTTATCCAGAAAAAAGTGGGTGAGATTTCCTCTTTAGTAGGTAGAGGTTTTGCTATTAACGCCTTATCCGGAGGAGTAGATTCATCAGCTGTACCAATATTGGGTCATAAGGCCCTGGGTAAGAAATTAAAGACCTATTTTATAAATAACGGTTTAATGAGAGAAAAAGAACCTGAGACGGTGGCCTCTATTTTTAAAAGATTAGGGGTAGGAGTAGAAGTAATCGATGCCCGCAGCGAATTTTTCAGCGCCTTAAAAGGCATAACCGATCCCGAAGACAAAAGAGAGGCAATCACCCAGGCATTTTACAAAAACGTTTTTGGCAGGCTGGTAAAGGAAAGCAGAGCTAAATTTCTTTTGCAGGGGACAATCCTTACCGATATTGACGAAACAGTTGCCGGAATAAAAAGGCAGCATAATGTATTTGAGCAATTAGGTATTGATCCCCAGAAGGCATTCGGATATAAAATCATTGAGCCTTTAATCGGACTGCGTAAAGACGGTGTGAGAAAGGTGGCTGAGGCTTTAGGATTGCCAAAATCGCTTTCAGAGCGCATTCCTTTTCCAGGACCGGCCTTATCTGCCAGGGTAATCGGAGAAGCTACACCGGAAAAAATAGAGATAGTCAGAAAAGCAACGGCAGTTACAGAAGAAGAACTTTCTAGAGTTGACGCCTTTCAATACATGGCTATTTTGCATAATGACCGGGTTACAGGAATCAGGGAAGGAAAACGCGATTTCGGCATGCAGATAGAAATAAGGTGTTGGGATAGCCTGGATGCCAGAACTGCAAAGCCAACACGCCTGCCGTATGATTTATTGGAAAAGTTAGTCCGTCGGATTACCAAAGAAGTAAAGGGCGTGGTAAGCGTGACTTATAATATAACCGAAAAGCCGCCCTCGACAATAGAGGCGGTCTAAGAAACTTTTATTTATCTAGGTAATGTCAAATAAATTGTGTAAATTCTTTTAATGGCTTATCCTCCCACTTGTTATTTAAGCGCCTTAGTATCGCATAGATTATCCGGTTTACGCTGTCTTGATTAGTAAAACAACTCATTGGCCTTGTGCGCCTGCGCACTTCTCTAAAGGCGCGTT
>QNCD01000038.1 GCA_003644385.1 Candidatus Omnitrophota bacterium | reverse complement strand
TGAAAAACTAAATGAATCCCTGGCCCAGACAAAAAACAACTGGGTAGTGACTAATAATGACGGGACTATCACCTATAATATCGACTCAGCTTCCTTATCCGATGATACAGTGACTTTGACCTTGGCTGCGGTTGACCCCTCTGATAATACCACCTATATTACTAACTCTGATATAGATGCCCATATCAAGGTTACACCCAGCACCAGCATCACTGACGTGGCTGGAAACAGCTATGCTGCAGGCCAGGTTACTGAAAGCGGCGGCTCACACACCAAGGATATTACTGCGCCTACAGTGCCGGCTGCGAACATCGACGTAAATAACAGCGACCAGCCTCATATCATAACTGTCCGGGCCAGTGAAAAACTAAATCAATCCCTGGCCCAGACAGCAAGCAACTGGGCAGTGACTAATAATGACGGGACTATCACCTATAATATCGACTCAGCTTTCTTATCCGATGATACAGTGACTTTGACCTTGGCTGCGGTTGACCCCTCTGACAATACCACCTACATTACTAACTCTGATATAGATGCCCACATCAAGGTTACACCCAGCACCAGCATCACTGACGTGGCTGGAAACAACTATGCTGCAGGTGAAGTTACTGAAAGCGGCGGCTCACACACCCAGGATACAACTGCGCCTACAGCAGCCATAACTTATTCTGATGCGGATGGAATAGTGAAATTCGGAGATTCTTTAACCATTACCGCTACTTTTAACGAAGATATGGTAGAGTCACCCGTTCCTAAGATTGCTATCTCTGGAGCTAATTCCCTGTCTGCAACCGGGATGACTAAAACTTATGCCACTCTTTATACCTATATCCATAGTGTGGGTGTAGGTGATGGAACAGCCACAATAGCTCTTAGTAATGGTACTGATTTTGCCGGTAATGTAATTACTTCTGAGCCGACCAGTGGAGTAAGCTTTACGGTGGATAATACTGCGCCTACGGTTAAGGCTGTTACAGCAACTTCTGTCCACGCTGCAGGCGATACTATTGCCATAACTTTTTCTGAGGCAATGGATACCTCAACCATTACCAATGCGATTTTACAGGCAAATAGCGGTATTACCCTGGATTATTCAGACAACGCAGGTAATAACAACCAAATAGATATGACCGTTAGCAATGCTACTGTGGCTTGGACTGCGGGTAATACAGTAGCTACCATAACTTTAGATGAGGCTACTGACGGCGCATATATCCCTAATGGGAAATATATCGGAGTAACCTTTGCTAGTGATGTAGCAAAGGATGTAGCAGGAAATAGCCTTACTTCTGATGAATACTATAGTTCTGCGGTAAGTAAAGAAACAACAGCGCCGACCATAAGTGTAACTGCCGAGTATGTGCCATCCGGCAATGATACAGTTACAATTACCTCAAATGAGGTTTTGGCTCAAGCTCCGGCCCAGACTCTCACTAACTGGGTAATTTATTATGATGCTGACCAGGTAGCAGGAGGAGAGACCCTGATTACTACTACTAATGCCTCTATATCCGACTTGGATCCCACTAAAAAGATTATTACTATAACTTTAGACGAGGTAACTGACGGCGCCTATCTTCCCAATGGATATTATATTAAGGTAGTGCCTGATTCCAGTAATATCACGGATTTGGCAAGTAATGCTGGAGTACTTGCGGCCTGGACAGATGATGAGATTGGCGGCGATACTACTGCCCCCACCTTTACAGTAACTGCAGAATCGAGACATGCCGCAGGAGATACCATTACCTTGACTTTTAATGAAATAATGGATACTACTACCTTAACCAATGCCAATTTAGCCAGCAATATTGAATTAGACTATTCTGATAATGCCGGCGGCCTAAACCAGTATGATATTGTGATTACTAATGCCACTGTTGCCTGGGATGAGACCAAGAAGATTGCCACTATAACTTTAGATGAGGCAACCGATGGAGCTTATATCCCTGATAATAAGTTTGTCGGGGTAACTCCGGTATTTGGGGCAGTCAAGGACCTTGCCGGTAATGCCGCGGAAGCAACAGAAGTTTATACTTCTGCTGGTGTGGCTGGAGAGACTACAGCTCCGGAGTTTTCTTCTGTTGCACCGGAAAGTTCTACAAGCGTAAATACGCCTCAGGTCAGCTATACCCTTTCTGAAATTTGTGCCTCAGGGACAATAACCTGGACGCGCACAGGCGGCTCAGCAGATGCAGGTTCGCCGCATAAGCAAGCCCTGACAGGAGAGGAGCTAAATTCCGGAGAACACAGCAATATACTTCTTACTAATTCTCCTACGCTGGTAGACGGCGCAATATATACCTTGCAATTTGCCGCCACAGACTTAGTCGGAAACACAGCTAGTGTAGTGCAGAAGAGTAGTGTTACCTATGATACCACTTCCCCGTTTATTAGCTCGGTAAGCGTAACTTCAAGTAATAGCACTTCAACTCTGGCAAAGGCAGGGGATACAGTAACTTATTCTATAAATTATAACGAAGCAGTAACCGCCACGGTTAATTCTGACTCAACAGCTAATAATATTGCCAGCGTAGTTACCCAGGATGTTTCAGCCAGCAGCGATGATACCGACACCATTGTCTTTACAGTAACCGCTGGTGATACTGGAGCAATTACTCCGGACAATATTGATTTTACGATTGAAGATGCTGCTGGAAATTCATCTAATATCAGCAGTTTAGGTGAGATTACCGGTTCAGTTACTGCGGATACTACTGTGCCTACCATAATCTCTATCAGCACCAATCTTACTAATGACCAGACCGGAGAAATCGATTCAGGGGAATTAGAGGTCACTACTGTTTTTAGCGAGACTATGAAGACCTCTGCTACGCCAACAGTAGCCTATGACCCTGCAGGCCCTACAGGAAGCCAGTCCTGCACAGCTGCAGCCTGCGCTTCAGGAGGCGGATGGTCAAGCACCAACAGCACAAATGATACTTATAAAGCCTGTAATGTTAATGCGATTACTCCCTCCACAGGAGACGGCCAAGCAGTAATTACAGTGAGCGCAGCCGAAGATCTGGCAGCAAATAAAGTGACTTCAGAGAACTTTACTTTTACTATTCTCACTACTCGTTTATATTTGAAAGTAACTGACAGCGGAAGCGGAGACTCTGGAACCAGTCTTTCTTCGGTTACTGCCGGTACAGCTTATGACCTTATACTGACAGTAAAAGATGAATCAGGTGCCGTAAAAACAGACTATACCGGCACCATAGCATTTACTTCCGATGATGAAAACGTAACTCTTCCGGATACTTATACCTTTACCGCAGACGATAAGGGAAAACACATTTTTACCAACGGACTGACTTTAATCACTAAAGGCTCAAAATCTATCACCGCAGAAGATACTACTTATTCATCTGTTACAGTTTGCAAGAGGCTTACTGTTAATTCCGCTGCTACGGCTGAATACACCTTAAGCTCTCCCGCAGATATTACTGCTGGTAACAGGGCAGCCTATACTCTTACCAGGTACGATCAATATGGTAATCTTCAGGATGTTGGCGCAGAAACCGTCTATCTTACTTCAAATTCCACCGGCACGGTAGCGGCATTTAAAGATGCGGCTGTGGCAGGCAACACCATTACTACTATAACTTTGACGGGCGGCTCAAGCAGCGCTAATTTCTGGTATTATGATACCAAAGCAGGTAATTGGACGATTACTGTATCTGATGCTGTTCCTGCAGACGGTACAGTGGGTATAGATGACGCCACAGACAGCCTGGGTGTTGTAGCTGCAGACGCAAGTAAATATAAAGTTACTTCTGCCTCAAGCTCAATAACTGCCGGAGATTCGGTAACTATTACCGTTACCGCCTATGATACCTATAATAATGTCGCCACTGGCTATGACGGCAACAAGACCTTGTATTTTACCGGCGCAGATCCTTCAACCAACCCGGTAGTGCAGCCTACCTGCACAAATAATGTCGGCACAGCCATTGAATTTGCTACCGCTAATATAGACGGAGCGACTATATGCACTTTTGCCGATGGTGTAACAACCAGTACAATAACAATGACTCTTTATAAGGCGCAGGGAGCTGCAATTAAAGCGCACAATGCCAACCCATCACTTAGTACACCTACAATCACTACCGCAAGTACTGATGATTTGGAGATTTTGGTGAATGGCGGAGCCACCACTTCATTATCTTGGTATACGCAGCCACAGAATACAGCTGTTGCTAATGCTCCATGGAAGGCATTTGCTGTAAGTGTAAGCGATGACTATGGCAATGTTTCTCCAAGCTCTGCTACCATTACCATCACTCCCAGTTCTGGAATAGTACGCTCTTCTTCCTGTACCTGGACAGCAGCTGCCTCTTCAGGTGTAGCTACCTTTAATAATTTTGCGGTTTATTCTTCAGCCGGGACTTATCCGGCAATTGTTACCCTAACCGCATCCACCGGCGATTTTACAAGCAGTGCCTCAAACAGCGTTACTTTAGTGGAAAAATATACTATTACTTTGAATGTCAAGGATTCTGTAACCCTGGGTAATTTAACTGATGTTTCTTTGACACTTACCAGCGGCGGGGAAACAGTAGTTGTGCCTACACACGAGAGCCCCTGGACAGGAAACAGCCCCTTCCAGGATAATTTTGTGCTTCCTTATGGAGACTATTCACTTGCTTTAGAAAAAGACCAGTATGTGCCTACGACTATAGATATGCAGGCTAATACTGCGCGCGATGGCGCGGATAGCTATTATGATAATAATATTACCTGGGACGTAACTATGACTTCCATTGCCGAATCCCTTGCAGACTATAAGGTCATTGCTGATATTGTCTATGATGAAACCAATGATGTTTTGACTGCGACCTCGCGTTTAGAGAGAAGAGGCCAGCAGAAGGTATCAGATGGCGTGAATAACTTAGGGACTGCTGCAATTGCTGTCTATGACGGAGAGACTCTTATTGGAACTTTAACCGATACCTCAGCTGACGCGGAAGGCAATTATTGGTTTTCTGTTGCTCAGGCAACTAGCGCTACGCCTTCTGGTTTCACAAAGGCGTTTGTAAAAGGAAAGACTTATTATGCCAAGTGCACTATTGCTTACGGAGGCGTTACTGGCGACAGGACAACATATGCCTCAGGCACTACATTCACTATTACTACCAGCCAGGAATTGACAACGCTAACGGATTTGATTAATACAACTACCTCTGCGATTCAGACTGCTACTACTTCTATTGCTTCACAAACCAGTTCAATTAAAGAGGCAGTGCGCGGCGAACTTTCAACAATTGATGAGAATTTGACTAGCCGTACAGGGAAGATTTTAACTGCAGCTGAAACTACCATACCGACGAAGTTAGAGACTGAGCGGGCAAAAATCATTACTGATTTGGTAGCTGAAATCGGCGCGGATGTTGAGCCGCACATTCAATCCGGTATCTTAAACCGCGAAAGTTCAGTTAAACAGGGGGATACGGTTACCATCCGTTATCGCACTGGCACCGGTTTATCGCCGATAATCAGCGTTTATGATCCGGATAATAGCCAGGTAGTTTCATCTGCAAAAATGACTGAGGTGGGGACTACCGGAATCTATGAATATGACCTGAAATTCGAATCGTCATGGGGAAAAGGTGACTTTACGATTCTTACTTCTGAAGCCACCAAGGGGACGGTAGATGCAATGATTATGAGTGCGGTGGGCACTGATTTAGAGGATGTTTCCGGAAACGTGGCCGCAGTCTTAGGCAGCACCGCAGGCCTTAGCGGATTAGATACTACTGTTTCCAGCTTGGATTCTCAGTTAAGCACAATACTTACCGCGATTACTGCTCTGGCGCAACCCGGCGGTGAATTGGCAGATGCTACTGAATCTACTATTGAAGCTACATTAGATCCGATAGTGGCAGCTTTAAAGAAAGTTACCGCCGATATTAAAGCCATGGGTGGTGCTGAGGGTTATAATCTTGATGATTTATTTGAGATTACCGATAAACAAAGTAGGGATGTGAAGTCACTGGCAAATAAGACTATTGAGTTAAAGAAAATATTAGAGCTTATCCAGGGGCTTATGGAGAGAAAGTTTGAAGAACCGGTAATCAAAACCTGGTATGAATCGGGTTCAGTGGTCTTGCGCGTATTAGTGGTGAATCCTTCTAAGAATATCTCCCGCACCGTGCCGTTTAAGTTTTATCTGCCGCGCGAGGTAAAGAGTGAGCACATTATGCATAAAGGCGAATTGGAACTAGGTTATGACGCTCAGCAGGGGCTCTACTATGTGTATAAGGACATAGAGTTAGAGCCGGCTGAATCCAAGAGGCTCTTTGTCGAGATCGAGGATATCTGGGTTATTGACCCGCAGGAAATAGAATCTTTAGAAACGCAGGCTAAAGATTTTGCCGAAGCATTAAAAGAGAGCAGTTATACTGAGCGTTCGGATTACCTGATGAGCAAGATAGCCAGGAATCTTTCAGAGATAAAAGAACGCCAGGGGAAAGCTACCAATATTAACCCTGAACAGCATATCTCTGCTTACCGGGAGAATGTCAAGCTCTTGGATGTAGTAAAAGAGGATGTGTTGGAAATGGAGCGCTTGGCAAGCAGAGTGGTGCATGTTCCTCCTACAGCTACCTGGCGCATGATTATTATGATCGTAATATTCCTGGCGATATTGAGCCTGGTCTTCTTTATTATCTGGCAGTCAAAGCTTAAAGAGGTGGCTGTTCCTGCGGCCGAAGAAGAGGCCAAGAAAGAAGCAGCAGAGGAAATCGAAGAAGCTGAGAGCCGCCAGCAGCAAGAGGAGAAGAAAATAGACATCAACGACATCAAAAAACGTATGGAAGAATAACGACCCGAGGCCAGGTTTTGTAACTCATTATGGGCGCTTGAGTTAGGAAAACTCGAGCGCCCTTTATATTGTTTGTATTATTATTTATTTGCTATATAATAATAATATAGTAAAATATTTAGCGCGCTGAATAAAAGATGAATCCTAATACTATCCGTTGGTTAGATAGAAATATAGGCCGTCCAGTTTGTTTTCTACTTACCCTCCAGAGAAAAATCTCCTCTTTTTTTAAAAGCAAAAAACCCTACCTGCAGAAGTGCGATAAGATACTCTTTATAAAGCTGATTGAACAAGGTTCAACAGTCTTGGCATACCCGGCTTTAAAAAAAGCAGCAGGGTTAGTAGGGCAGGATAATATTTACTTTATGGTGTTTAAAGAGAATAGGCCGATATTAGATATCCTGGATATAGTCCCGCAGAATAATATTTTTGAAATTGACTCTCGGAATATATTCACTCTTATTTTCTCATTGTTTAAGGTTTTAAGGAGACTATACAAGGAGAAGATAGATGCGGTAATAGACATGGAATTTTTTTCCCGCGGCTCAGCTATTATTTCGTATTTAGCTGGAGCGAAAACGAGGGTAGGCCTGCACCAGTTTACCTGCGAGGGGCCTTACCGAGGGGACCTTTTTACTCATAAATTAATATATAATCCTTATCTGCATACTAAAGTTTTTTTTGCCAGCCTTGTAGAAGCTTTGAACCATATTCCAAAACAGAATAATGGCCTTATGATTTTTGAGGTACCCGAAATCAAAGAAGAACTACCTCTTTTTTTACCGGAACCGCAAGAGAGAGAGGCACTAAGGAAAAAAGTGGAAGGGATTAAGCAGGCGTCACTAACTAAGCCCGTGATAATATTGAATCCAAGCGTTAGTGATATTTTGCCCATTAGAAGGTGGCCAGAAGAACATTTTATAGAATTAGGCAGGATTATTCTAAGAGGTTTTCCTCAAGCGACAATAATAATTACGGGTACTTCTAAAGAAAAAGAAAAAGCCGAAGCGATAGTTTCAAAAATAGGCAATGCAGTCTCTTTAGCCGGCCATACCTCTATAAGGGAGCTGCTTACCTTATACTCTATAGCGGATATTTTAGTTACCAATGACAGCGGCCCGGCTCACTTTTCGGCGTTAACTTCGATAAAGTCGATAATTCTTTTTGGCCCTGAGACACCGCTGCTTTATGGTGAGTTGTCTAAAAATATTAAAAATATAACACCGGATTTAATTTGCAGCCCCTGTATTAATGTTTATAATTTCAGAGAATCACCTTGCCACAGCAGAATATGTTTAAAAAATATCAGCCCAGCTAAGGTACTTGAAAAAATTAAGGATGCCGTAACTTCTTAACTTCAAATTTAGTAGAATATGCGTTTGGCATTAGTATTCAATCCGTTCAAGTATAAAGTCCACGAGGAAAATCTGCGCGTTGTTCAGAAATATTTCGGGATGTTTCCTCCATTAAGCCTTGCCTGGGTAGCGTCAATTGCCCGTCAAGCCGGACATGAAGTAACCATAATCGATGCCAGGACGTTAAATCTTAGCAAAGAAGAAGTTTTAGATAGATTAAAAGAATTTAAGCCGGATATTCTGGGTTTTATGATGACTACATATATGTTTGTCGATACGCTGGGATGGATAAGGTATCTTAAAAAAGAATTAAAGATTCCGGTTGTAATAGGAGGGTATAATCTTAGGGTCTATCCCAAGGAATCGATAAGCCATCCGGAAATAGATTACGGCGTGATTGAGCATGCATTACATACCGTTCCGCAGCTTTTCTCTGCTTTGGAAGGAAAAGAAAAACTTAAAGAGGTGGTAGGCTTAGTCTATAAAGAAGACGGCGAAATTAAGTTAAACCCAGCGCAAAAAGTAGATTTTGAAAAATTTCCATTTCCTGCGCGTGATCTTTTACCTAATGATCTTTATGCAGAATTTCCTACGGAGAGGAAAAATTTTACAGTTATGG
Organism: Candidatus Omnitrophota bacterium; assembly: GCA_003644385.1. Classification (GTDB taxonomy): domain Bacteria; phylum Omnitrophota; class Gorgyraeia; order Gygaellales; family Profunditerraquicolaceae; genus B70-G16. Next base: position 4,640 of record QNCD01000038.1, on the reverse strand, counting down.
TTACCAGTTTGGGCTGTTCATACGGTTGCGGTTTTTGTGAGGCAGGTAGAACCGCCTATAATCCCCGTAGCCCAATGACAGTAGTTAATGAGATAGAAGAGTGTTACGAAAAATATAGTATAAGAGAGATTGATATATTCGATTACGACTTCACTATGGATAAAAGGAGGACAATATCTATCTGTAGAGAGATAAAGAAGCGAAATCTTGATATAATTTGGGCTTGTAGGTCTAGGGTAGATATAGATGAGGAACTTTTAAAAGAAATGAGTGAAGCAGGTTGTAGTAGGATATATTACGGAATTGAATCCGGCTCTCAGCAGATATTAGATAATATAAATAAAGGTATTACTTTGAAGCAAGTCGAGAAGACTATACAAGCAACCAAAGAATTAGGAATGAAAGCCTTAGGTTTCTTTCTAATCGGAGCTCCTGGAGAAAATAAGAAAACCGTTAAGCAGACTTTGGGTTTTGCAAAAAAACTCAATTTAGATTACGTGCAATTTTCTAAGTGTTTAGCAAAGCCGCTAACGCCATTATGGAAACAGATGGTTGAAGAAACAGGGAAAGACTATTGGAAAGATTGGATATTGGGTAAAGAAACAGACCAGGCTCTTCCGCGCCCATGGACTAAATTATCTAATGAAGAAATAGATCATTTAGCAAAATGGGCCTATGTAGCTTACCATTCGCGCCTCTCCTTTTTAATTGAAGCAACTTTAAAAGTGAAGTCGTTTAAAGAATTTAAAAGGAAATTTTTAGGATATCTCGAGATGTTATTCAGCCAGGAAAAAATATCTAAGGAAGATAAGGGATTTGTTGCTTATCACGAAGAGCCTAAAAGATTAAACTTTTATAGAAAAATAGCTAAATTTAGATGAAGATTGCCTTTGTTCATTTCGGAAGAGAAAATTTAGGAATTGAATATATTTCAAGTGTACTGAAAAAGTCCGGTCATCAGACTTATTTGGCTTATGATCCAGGGCTTTTTAGTATAGAGGATAACGTATTTTATGCACCTTTTTTAGAAAAAATATTTAAACGTAAGAAAAAACTTATTCAAGAGCTTGAAAAAATTGAACCTGATTTAATTGCCTTTTCTGTTTATACTTCTACTTATACCTGGAGTTGTGATATTGCTAAAAGTTTAAAGAAACGGTTGAAAGCAAAAACTGTTTTTGGAGGAATACATTCCACCCTTGTTCCTGAAATAGTAATAAATAATGATTTTGTTGATTTCGTTATTCAGGGAGAAGGAGAATATGCATTATTAGAGTTGACCGAAACCCTTAATTCAAAAAGCGGAAATTTTCAAATACCCGGTCTTTGGTACAAAAAAGAAAGTAATATTATAAGTAATCCGTTGCGTCAGCCCATTCAGAATTTAGATTCCTTGCCTTTACCTGATAAAGGACTTTTTGAAAGATTTATTAATTACAAAAGATGACTATGTAATCTGTAATGCCCCCATTAGTCAAGGGATTTTCAAGTTAGAGCCGGCTCTTTGTCAGTATTGGCAAAGCTTGCGTAAAACTCCTCGGCGTCATGTTATTTAAGCTTTGGTGCGGATAATCCGTGTTATAATTGGTTATCCATTTGTTGAGTGCAATCTCGAAGCCAAACGGGTTATTCCATTCGTACGGCCAGACAATATTTTCTTTGATAGTTCGTAATACACGTTCTGTATCAGAATTGCCTTTGGGATTTGACCAGGCGGTAAATATCTGTTTTATACCAAGCACAGCGCAGTTCATCATAAATCTCTGGGAAGTCCGCTGGCAGCCGTTGTCAGAGATTAAAAATAACTGTTCTTTGTCAGTTTCCTGGATGCCTTTGGGGAATCTGGTATTGACGGCCTGATACAAAGCTTTTAATCAACCCCCGGTTTTAGATTGAAGACCGAGACTGCAGCCGACAATTTCCTTGGTATACCAATCAAGGACTATCGTAAGATACAGCCAGCCCCAGGTGCTCATCTTAACTTTTGTCATATCCCCAGAAGTGGTTGGGATATTCGGCATGCGGCTTGAGCCGGATTGGCCCGCGCTCGGCTTTGTTACGTACATCTGGAGTAACCAGCAGGTTCTGTTCTTTCATTAGCCGCTGGAGGCGTTTCTTATTGACTGGTAATCCTTGGCGGTACTTAAGATATGACCAGACCCTGCGGTAGCCCCAGAGGGGATGGTCGGTCTTAACTTCCTTGATTTGCTCTAAGGTTACAGCATTACGTGCTATCACGCTTTGAGATTTTGCTCTTTTCATAGTTAAAATTCGTTTTTTTAAGCTCAATAGTCAGGCCGCCGATGATGCGCTTGAGTTTTTCGACTTCCTGCTCCAGGTGCTGTTCTTTCTTGGTAATGTTTTTTACTTCAAAGGCCTGCTCGCCGTACTTTAAGAGCTGATCGCGCCACTGATAGTAATGGGTTTGGGCAATCTGATACCTGGCGCAGAGCTTTGAGATTTGAATTTGGCCGCTTAGGCCTTCAAGGACAATTGTCAGCTTCTGTTGGCTGCTCCAGTGTCGTTTTTCCATTAGAATTGGCTCTTTCCCGGGGATATGCCCCTTAGAGCCATATTCTAACTTAAAAGTGCCCTTTTATTAATAGGGGTCAGTATAACCGATTTCAATTACTAATCACCCAAAGTTGAGAAACTTTCAAGAACCTAACTGAAATGAATATTAATTCCATTGTTAAAAAACGTTTAGTTATTATTTTGTTTTTAGTCCTTATTCCTATAATTCTTTTTTCAAATACCTTAAAAAATTCTTTTATATGGGATGATGAAGTTGCCATCATTGAAAATAAATATACTAAGAATCTCAAGTACGTACCTTATGTATTTACCTTGAAATATTGGAATACTTCTACGAGTTGGATGAAGGGGCAATACCGGCCCATAGCGGCATTGAGTTTTATCTTAGATTACTTTTTCTGGAAGAGAAACGTTGTAGGTTACCATCTTACGAATCTTCTTCTTCACATATTAAACGTTATTCTTGCCTACTTCTTAGCTTGTAAATTAGTAATAATAAACGATAGTATTAGAGATGAGAGTAGAGTTAAGCCTCCTCAGTATAATTATTTTAATATTCCGTTTCTTGCTGCTTTATTTTTTGCTAGCCACCCGATACATACTGAATCAGTAACTTGGATAAAGAACCGCGCTGATCTCTTTGCTTCGTTCTTTTTCTTATTGTCTTTATTATTTTTTATTCAATATACACTAAATACACCAAAAGAGAAAAGGCGTATCATATTATATTCGCTTGCCTTCATTTCTTTTTTGCTTGCTCTTTTATCCAAGGAAACAGCTCTTACTTTACCTTTAATTTTGGTTTTATATATAATATGTTTTTTTTCAAAGAAAGAATATAAAAAGTACTTAGTCCCGATCTTGGGATTTTTTATCGCACTGCTTTCTTGTGTTATTTTTAAAATAACTGCTTTAGGAATATTTGTTCCAACTTCAGGGGCAAGCGTCATAAGGCTCGATTTTTATTCTCATATTTTAATTATAGTTAAGACGATTGGTTACTATATTAGGCTTCTTACTTTCCCTTTTTATCTTAATGCCGAACGCTCTTTGAATATAGCTAATTCTTTTTTTGAGCCGGCATTCTTTTTTTCTGCGATTTTATTGCTTTTATTCTGTAGCATCATCATTAAGGTGTTCAAATATTCTAAATTATTTTCATTTTCTTTACTCTGGGTAATCATTACACTTATCCCGTCTTCTAATATAATTTTCTTAGCCACAAGGCCCATTGCCGAACAACGGCTCTATATTCCCTCTCTAGGATTTTGTTTTGCATTAGCTATTTTCTTAAGCAAAATATCTTCTTTTAAATTGGATAGTGGTATATTAAGAAAGTTTGTTTTTTTGTTCTTAATATTTATACTTCTTTTTTATTCCGTTGTCACTATTAGGCGAAATTCTGATTGGAAAGACAGCCTAACCTTTTGGTTAAAGACAGCCAAGTCCTCACCGTTAAATCCCAGAGTTAATTATAATCTTGCTACTGCATATAGGAATGCTGGCAATATAAAAGAAGCGATGTTTTTTTATCAGAAGGCGATAGAGATAAATCCGGCCTTTGCTGAAGCATACAATAATCTTGGTTTATTGTACTTCGAAAAATTAGGTAAAGCTAACGAAGCTTTAATCTTATTCAATAAAGCCATTGGATTAAAACCAAGTTACCCTTTAGCCTATTACAATCGAGGAAAAGTTTATCAGGATAGAGGTGATCTTGACAAAGCCATTTCTGATTATGATAAGGCCATAGAGCTTGATCCTGGATATGCTTTGAGTTACAATAACCGCGGCTTTGCGTATCAGAACAAAGGCGACTTTCAAAAAGCTATTTCTGATTACAGCAAGGCTATAGAGCTTGATCCTCAGTTAGCTTTGGCTTATCGGAATCGAGCATATATTTATCAAGCAAGAGATAGCCTCGACCAAGTAATAGCTGATTATAGCAGGGCCATAGAGCTTGATCCTGGAGATGCCTTGAGTTACAATAACCGCGGCTTTGCGTATCAGAACAAAGGTGACTTTCAAAAAGCTATTTCTGATTACAGCAAGGCTATAGAGCTTGATCCTCAGTTAGCTTTGGCTTATTACAATCGGGCATATAC
>QNCD01000037.1 GCA_003644385.1 Candidatus Omnitrophota bacterium | reverse complement strand
TTGCTTTACAAACCAGGACAGCGTAAACCGGATAATCTATGCCATACTAAGGCGCTTAAATAACAAGTGGGAGGATAAGCCATTAAAAGAATTTACACAATTTATTTGACATTACCCCCTGAAACTGGAAAAGTTGACAGAGTAATAAATTTATGTTATAATTTTTCTGCAAATAGAGCAGGATAATCGGCCCAAGAAAAAGGAATATTGACAATGCCAGAAAAGCAAGAAGTAGAAAAACCTACCAAGCCAGAACCAGAACAACCTAAACAAGAAGCAGGAAAGCCTAAGCCAGAAGCAGAGAAGCATGCCGTACAAACAGAAGAACCCAAGGCCCAAGCCCAGGCGGCAAAACCTGCGGAAAAACCTAAGCCGGTAGTCGAAAAACAAACTAATTGCCCGGCCTGCAATAAGCCGATTAAAAAACTAAAAAGGTATTACCGGGACGGAATTTTCTACTGCAACAAGAAATGCTGGACTAAATCCGTAAAAGAAAAAAAGAAAAAAGATGAAAACGCTTAAAAGAAAAGAACGAAGGCAATTTCCGCGCATTGAACACTACCTGCCGCTGAATGTTTCGGCCAATGGTTACGATTTCGTCACTACCACTAAAAATATAAGCTGCATCGGCACCTACTGCCATATTGATAAATACGTTCCGCCCTTTACCAAGATTGCCGTTAAAATGATACTCCCGACTGTATCCAAAGATACCACAGTGAATAATAAAGTCGAATGTAAAGGGGTAATCGTGCGCTCGGAAAATGATGAACGCGGCGGTTTTAACGTAGCCATATTTTTCAATGGTATTAACGAAAGCCAAAGGAAAAAAATTTCGCAATACCTAAACCAGCTCTTGCCGTAAATTCTCCCTTTTATAAAAATAACTACTTTTATCTTTGGGTATATAGCATTAAACGAATTAATGAGGAAAAATTTAATTAAAAAAGGCTCATTCTGGCTTGCCATAACTTTAATCCTTTTGCTATCGAGCGGCCAACAAAATTTTTCTTTCTCACAGGATATGAAAATAAAACTAAATGCTCCAGATTTAAAAATAAGTCTTAAGGATGCTCTTAATCAACGCCGTTCCTGCCGCGACTTTAAAGAACAGGCAGTAGAATTGAATACTCTGGCGAGTATCTTATGGGCGGCTAACGGAGAAAAATTTGATTCAGTCACGCAGGCAACCAGGACGGTTCCTTCTGCTGGAGCAATCTACCCCTTAAGACTTTATCTTTTAACAGGCAAAGGAGGAACCGATCAACTTAAAGAAGGCTTATACCGCTACCAGCCAAAAGAGCACTCTTTAGAGCTGATTAGCGAAGGCGACAGGAGAGCTGAACTATCTGATGCCTGCCTCTCTCAAGATTTTATCAGAATCGCGCCCCTTTCGATAATAATCACCGGTAATATTCAACTGAGCTCAAACCGCTATAGAGATAGAGCCAGACAGTACGTTTATACAGAAGCAGGTCATGCCGCGCAGAATATCTATTTATCCGTAACATCATTTGGCCTGGCAACAGTAGAAGTCGGAGCTTTTATTGACGATAAAGTAAAAACTACTCTTAATCTGAGAAGAGAGGAAACGCCTCTCCTGGTAATGCCCATAGGTTACCCTACAAAATAAATTAAGTGAAGCGCAAAAAAACATTCCCACCCGTTAAATTAATAGCCGGATTTATTTATAAGAGCGAGGATATCCTCAATAAGGCAGAAAGCCTCCTTGAAAAAAAATTCTCAAAAATAGATTTTAAATCTCAACCCCTTGATTTCATTCATACCGATTACTACCGCGAGGAATTCGGCGACAATTTAAAAAGAAAGTTTATAAGCTTTCAAAGGCTTATTCAGCCGGCGCTTCTTGCCAGAATTAAAAATGCCACCAATAAAATCGAAAAAAGGTTATCCCGTGAAAACCGAAGGCAAATCAACATCGATCCCGGGTATATAAGCCAGGGAAAGCTTGTCCTGGCTACAACCAAAGATTACCGGCATCGAATATATTTAGGCAAGGGGATTTTTGCCGAAGTGACCCTTTATTACCAGGACGGCGATTTCCGGGCCTGGGACTGGACTTACCCAGATTACAAAACAAAAGATTATATCCGGATATTTAACAAAATAAGAAAGCTTTATGCCGAACAAATTAAAAATAAATAATTTTATTTTCCTTTTCCTAGCAATTTTTTTTGTCTGTGGCTGCGTAACCATTTATAACCCTGCAACCGAAAGCCGCGAAACCTTACTCATCGATACTGCCAGTGAAGTCTCCTTGGGCGAAGATATGGATAAACAACTCAAGCGGGAACTAGATATACTTGACGATCCGGCAAAAGAAAAGCGCTTAAATTCTATCGGTGCCAAAATAGCCGAGGTTTCAGACAGGCAGGATTTAAAATATTACTTCCGGATAGTCAATGACGAAGAGCTCAATGCCTTCGCCATTCCCGGAGGTTTTGTCTATATAAATAAAGGGTTGATGAATAAGGCAACAAATGCTGAGCTGGCCTGCGTAGTAGCCCATGAAATCGGACATATTGCCGCGCGGCACAGCGTCAAAAGACTGCAGGCAGTACTGGGTTATCAGATTATTACTACCCTGGCTTTTGGTTTAGCCGGAAATAGCACCATTGCACAAGCTGTAGATGTGGTTTTTACCGTAGTAACTTTAGGCTACAGCAGAAAAGACGAATTCCTGGCAGACAGGCTGGCAGTAAAATACGCTCATAAAGCCGGCTTTAATCCCTATGCCATGGTATCTTTTTTTGAAAAACTCAAAGAAGAAGCGCAAAAAAAAGGCCCAGATTCTAACCTGGTTTTTTTAAGTTCTCATCCGCCGATAAACGAAAGAATAAAGGCGGTAAATAAAGAGATCGCACAATTCAAATAAAAATGTTCCCGGCTTTTCTGGAATCCTATAAAAACGGTAGCCTTGAAAGACTGAGCGAAAAAACGTTTGCCTTGCTTGAATCCTGCGCTATTTGCCCGCGGAAATGCAGGGTAAATCGTCTGAAAAATGAAAAGGGAGTTTGCAAAACCGGGCTCCTTCCCAGAGTCTGCAGCTACATGCCCCATCACGGCGAAGAGCCGCCGGTTTCAGGTTCAAGGGGCTCAGGAACAATTTTCTTCTCCAATTGTAATATGTCTTGTGTTTACTGCCAAAATTATGAATTCAGCCAAGAAGGAGAAGGAAAAGAAGTCTCTTTTGAAGAACTGGCTGAATTCATGCTCAGCCTTCAAGGCCTGGGCTGCCATAACATAAACCTGGTTAGCCCCACACACGTAATGCCGCAGATTTTAAAATCCCTTTTTATTGCCATAAACAAAGGTTTAAAAATACCGATAGTTTATAATACCGGAGGTTATGAGCTGGAAGAGACCATAAAACTCCTTGAGGGAATTATCGATATCTATATGCCTGATATGCGCTATGGCGATGCTCAATCGGCAGTTAAATACTCAAATGCTCCTGATTACCCTGTTTATAATCAAAACGCTGTCAAAGAAATGCACAATCAAGTAGGTGTTGCCAAGATTAATAAAGAAGGTATAATATATAAAGGTTTAATTATCAGGCATCTGGTTCTGCCGCAAGGTATTTCCGGAACTGACAAAATCATGCAATTCATCAGCAGAGAACTCTCGAAAGAGAGTTTTGTCAGTTTAATGAGCCAGTACTTTCCCTGTTATAAGGCAGGAGAATTAAGAGAGGTAAACCGGCGTATCAGCTATGAAGAATATGAGCAGGCTAAAAAAATTATGCATGGTTACGGCTTATATAACGGTTGGACCCAGGAGGCAGGAGGCCTGGAGAGGTTCGCGGGAATAAATATCAAATCTATTTTTAAAAAATAAATAATTGAATTAAGGAATTCAGGGATGAAAGTCTATAAGATTAACTGCAAACGGATTAAAACAGAGTACGAAGAAAGGAGCGAATCAAAATGAAGGAAAGATTTTTGTATTTAACGGTTTTAGTTCTAATATTTAGCAGCCTCTCCTGCGCAGCTGTTTCCAACAAAATTTCAGACGGAATTTATAGTGTAAGGTTAAAGAATAAAGAGCCTTTATTCTTTGAGGCGCTTCAAGACGCAAAAGCCGGAAATAAGGACTTTGCCATAATGAAATTTGCCGAATTTTTACGTATGAACCCCAATACCATCTACGCTAAAGACATAAAATTCGCGATCGCCGAATATAATTTAGAAGCTAAAAATTATGTGGGAGCAATCCCGCAATTAGCCGCATTTATTGAAGAATACCCCGAAGGCACCCGAACAATGCTTGCCAGAGCACTCCTTTACAAAGCGTTATCAGATTACGGCGAAGAGACAATGACAGAAGAATACATGACCGAACACTTTTTTGCAAAATGCCTGTTTTTAATTTTTTCCGAATCAAAGGCAAGATACTATGTCTCTATTCTGGATAACGTTTATAAAATCGTTGATTATATCGACAAGGTAAAAATCTTCAAAAACGATGAGTTATACCTGGAAATCACCCCGTAATCTAATCAGCTTTGCACTTATTATCGTAATTTTAGCCCTGCTTGCGGTACAGGTAGGCGCCTCTTTCTATATTACTGAAAACCTCCCCCAGATTAACAAAGAATTAAGCAATTTCCTGGGGCATAACCTTAAAATAAAAAGAGCCTCCTTTAACCTGATCACCGGGCTGCACTTATATGATTTTTCCGTATATTTTTCTAACCGCAGCCGGGCAAGTCTGCTTGCTTCAGATATATTCATCAGGATAAAAATCCTCCCGCTCATTTTTAAAAAAGTAGTAGTAAGAAGGGTCAGCATAAAAGAATGCATTCTTCTTCCGAAAAGAGAAGAGGAGGGGATTAACCTGCAGATTATATTCAGCGACCTATATAAAAAAAGTAAACTTGATACTCCGCTTCCCTTCGGCTTTAAGCTTGATACTGATAACCTCTCCTTAACCGCCAGGGAGGCGAAAGTGATTCCGGCTGCTGTCTACCGCACCCCCCAGGAAACACACCTCCTGTTCAAAAACGCCGCGATTTTAGTTTACCGGGCAAATAAAATAAAATTTAAAGGCGAGGTTACGCTTAAGTACCAGATTCCTCAGGAGAAATATGTCTCCAGGTTCCTGGATCAGGAGACCTCCCATTTCATCCAAAAAGCTAAGTGCAATATGGAATCTAATATTATCGGCGACAATATGAAAATAGACCTCCTTGTACTTAATATAGGCCCGGACCAGATCTTCTGCACCGGCACAATCAAGGATTTCGCCGAAAAGAACCCTTTAATGTCAATTGCCTCGGTTCCCACATTTATCTCCCTGGAAAATATTGATTTTTTCAAAGATAATTTCCAAGCCAAAGGCCATATTTTTATTACATTCTTCCTTGCCGGGCCTATGGATAATACAAAGGCGAGCTTCGAAAGCAACATAAGCCGTTGTAGTTTTAAATACCATATGGCCGATATGGAGGAAGTAAACCTTACGAACATAAATGGAGAGGCAAAATTCGCAAACAAAACCTTAAGCTCGCCGAATTTAACCCTGAAAATTAACGGCGTACCTTTAAATATCGGCCTAAAAATATCTCTGCTTAAAACACCTCAATTCTATGTATCTCTTTCTGTAGCCAAAGAATTCCTGGCCTCAAGGGGTGTGCCGCTAGAAAGCCTGGAATTTAGCTTTGACGGAAAACTGGAAAATACCATAAAAGGAAACCTAAAAATAAAATCTTTATATAAAAGAAAAAGGCTGATCCTGGACATGAACGCTCTTTTACGTAATATAGATTTCGACTATTATAACCTCACAGAAAAGTTCTTCAAAGCGGAAAAAATAGAACTTACCAAGAAAAGCGAAGAGGGGATACAGAAATTAATTTTTTCGGACTTTGACTCAAAGGTGAAATTAACAAAAAACCTCTTGAAAATAAATCATATAAAATTTAAAGGCTACCAGGGAATTTTTAACGGCTTAATCAACCTTGATTTTGCCAGCAGAAAACAGCCGCAGCTAAATATCTCTTTAAGCGGATCGGGAATCGATGTAAAAAGCCTGATGCAGGACGCACAGCTCTCTGAAAATTTACGCTCCGGTACGATGGATGTACGCATCAGGTTCAATAATATCTTAAAGAGATTTGTCGAGGGAAGATGCTACATTAAAAAGGGAGTGATGGACCTGGGAGCGCTTTCCGATGCGGTAAAATTCCCGCCGCTTGATAACACTAATTTTGACATAATGCATATCTACTTTGCAGTAACCCGGCAGAATATAATCGCCCGGGGGTTAAAACTGCTCAGCCCTGAATTAAAGCTGAACGCGTTCTGGGACCTAAACAGCAAGGTTACGGGTGTAATCAACCTTAAAGTAGACTCGGTTTTCTTAAAAAAATCAAAACAATTCCGGCAGCTACTGAGCCTGACTAAAATCAAAAGCCCATATATTAATTTCAAGTTCCTTCTAGGCGGGATACCTGACGCTCTCCGTCTGATGTGGATGAAAGGCGAATTTAAAAATAAGCTAGAGGAAACACTACCTAAAGGCATAATCGCCTCCATAGAAACAAGCCTAGACAAAACTATCGAAGAATTATCCGCAAAATAATCTTGTGAATTGCCTATGGTTATGATAGAATTACAACAAAGCGCTAATTTACCTTAATTTAAGAACTAAAATGGAAAATTAAGGAGCAAGCTATGAAAAAAAACTTAATCTTTGTATTGATTCTTTGCTTTTTATTATCACCGGATGTTTTAACTTATGCCGCAGCAAAGGTTTTTGTAATGGAGACCTATTATCCCGGCGGAGAAGTGGAAATGCAGATCCCTATTAATGAGAAAGGGGAAAAAATAGGCACGGTAAAATCATATTATCAAAACGGCAATTTAAAAGGAGAAACTCCCTGGGTAAAGAACCAGCTGCATGGAACCGCTAAATATTATTACGAAAGCGGAGAGCTGGAGAAAGAAGTAACTTTCCGAAATAACCAGTTCCATGGCCCGACTAAACAATATTATAAAAACGGCCAGGTAATGTTGAGCACTTATTTTAATAAAGGGATGCAGCACGGCAAAACCAAGAGATATTACGAAAACGGCCAGCTGGAAATCGAAATTCCGTATAGAAACAATAAAAAACACGGTATAGCAAACTATTATAACGAAGAGGGGAAATTAATCGCAAGAGAGCTTTACAGGAAAGATGAACTAATAAAAGACCTGCTTGCCGAATAGCCAAATTTAAAATATTTATGCTAGAAAGCCATTATCCTCATTTTATTACAAATATCGCCATCTCAATAGGGACCGTAATTTTTCTTTACCTCATACAGCGGGCTATTGTCTTCCGCATTAACAGGCGCATTAAAAACATAAAAACCAGGCATAATTATAGAAAATTAACTTTTTATACACTGACCCTGATTGCATGCGTAGCAATAGGTTTTATCTGGATCGGCTGGATACAGCCGGGCGTAGTCTTTTCGATAATAGGCGCCGGCGTAGTAATTTCGCTGGGCGATGCAATCCTGAGTTTCTTCGGCTGGCTCTTTATCATCGCCAGACGCCCATTTGAAGTCGGAGAAAGAGTGCAAATCGGAGAAATCAAAGGCGATGTTGTAGACATAAAAGGCCTTCATACAGTGCTTTTGGAAATAGGAGGCTGGGTAGAAGACGAACAGTCTACCGGAAGAATAGTAAATATACCCAATAACGTAGTCTTCAGAAAGCCAATATACAACTACACAAAGGGCTTTGATTTTATATGGAACGAGGTAAAAATCATTATTACCTTCGAAAGTAATTATAAACACGCAAAGGAAATCTGCATAAAATACCTGAATGACTTTCATAACAGCTGGGCGATGAATCTAGATTTGAAAATAAGAGAAGCGCAGAATACCTATGCTATTTATTACGATAAATTAACCCCTATAGTTTACGTAAAAGTAGTGGACAGCGGGATCCTCTTAAGTCTAAGGTATTTGGTTGAACCCCACAAAAGAAGATACTCCGAAAACTTCCTTGCGGAAAATATCCTCGACGAATTCACCAAAGCCGAAGATATTAATTTCGCCTACACTACATTCAGAATCACAAAATAGAAAATTAACATGAAAGAACGCCGAGATTTCTTAAGGCTGGATTTGCGCGAAATGTTAAACCTTAGCCCCAAAGACTCACCCTCCTTACGCTTAAAATGTAAAACCATTGATATCAGTTACCGGGGAATAGGCCTGTATTCAGATAAAAGATTAGAACCGAAAAACAAGGTAGATTTTGAATTAAAGACTAAACTCTGGGATAAGCCAGTAACCGGCAGCGCTAAAATAGCGCACGTTAACCTGGAAAAGAGGCCAAATTGCTCAAATTTATTCCGAATGGGTATAGAATTTACACAAATAAACAAATCAACCGTAATATTCATTTTAAACCGTATCCAGAATAATATCTGCCGCCAGATAAAGCAAAGACAACTAAATAAACCTTCCTCATAATTCTATTCGATAACTATAGATGAAAAAAAGTTCGATACTAAAAAGTTTTATTTTACTATCATTTACTGCGCTGATTATTTTATCCGGTTTAAAATTTTACCAAGAAAAACGGCTTTTGGAGAAAATAATAGAGCGGCTGCTCGCAGATTCAAGAACAGCGGAAGCCATGGTCAGCTCGGTTAAGCAAGATCCTGAATCCGAAAAAACTCTCACCACTATAAAATTCCTGGAATATGACACAAAGCTAAAACCCCTGCCGGTGAAATATTTCACCTTCTCCGGAAATATCCTGCAGTTTCAATCCCTGGTTATCCGTTTTGACGACTTCTACATAAAAAAATCGCATCCATTAAAAGGAAAAAGCGCCTATATCTTTATGAAGGTTTTTGCCCTCTCAGATAAAGGGGCTGAGGTCTTTGAAATAAATAAAGTAAATGAAATCCCTAGCGGTTACAGGGTAAATGAGGCCAGGAATAATTTTGAAAAAAAACTCTGGGAAAAGTTCTGGGATTACGCTTTAAACCCTAAAGAAGCTAAAAGGGTAGGGATTAAAAACGCCCAGATAGAAGCTCCAGGAACAAAATTTATTCCCGGGATACTTTATACTATAAAAATAGAACACGACGGAGGCATGCGCATAGACGCTAAAAAATTGCCCGAGATTTTAAGAGGAGAGAGGATAGATTTTTAAAGTAAATGGCTGAATCAAGAAAACCTCCTTATTGGCTGCTGCTTATATTCCTTATTATTGCGGTCTTGCACAATGCTCTGTACGGATATTTTCAGAAAGAATATATCTGCTTTGTCGTGGCTCTGATTGTATCAATCTTGTTCTTTTTACTGATATCTTACGCTATTTTCTTTTATATCCAAACCGGAAAACCCAAAGATCTATGGAAATTCGCTTTTTTGGGTTTACTTGGCTTATTGGGATTCAATTACGACCTGGGGCGCTGTTTTTTTGCTTTTTTTGCGCTTTTTTCGCTTTTTGTTTTTGTCAAAAAAGAGCCTGCAGAGGAGGGAAAAGAAGAAAAGGGATAAAACTTAAATTTCCTGCTTTAACGCGCCCGACTTTTCCGTAAACTTTATGCGCTCAGTAAAATAAACACCGACCTGGAATAAATTATGGTCAAGCCTTTCCTTATGTATGACCTCACAGGGAGTATGCAGGGGGATTTTCTCGGCAGGAGAAAAGATCTTGCAGAGGTATTTTTCATTTTCTACGGATTCAGGGACTAATAAAAGCATCCCTCTTTTAGAAATATTAATAACATCGGAAACCTTAATTACAGAATTATCGCGTTGATCTAAAATCTCTATGCGTAATCCCGCAGCAGGCTTTTCCCTTACCCAGCGTCTTCTCTCTACGGCTACGCGGTTGCGCCCGGTCTTTTTCACTTGATAAAGCGCATTATCAACAGCAGTAATCATGTCATCCAGATCTTCCCCGCAATAAGGATAAGAGACCACGCCGGCGCTAAAATTCAGATGAACAGCGTCTTTCTCCTTCAAGCGGGGAGAGATTACTTTCACTTGTGTTAATTTCGCCCTGATTCTCTCCAGGACCACCAGGACATTTTCGGAATCTGACTCGGGAAAAACAATCAAAAACTCATCGCCCCCATACCTGCCCACAATATCTATATTCCTAACGCTGCTCCTTAGTATATTGGAAAAGGTCCTTAGGATATCATTTCCCACCGGATGGCCGTTTTTATCGTTGATTTCCTTAAAATGGTCTATATCCAACATCGCCAAAGACATCTTGCGGCTGTAACGTTTGCAGCGCGAAAATTCATTTTCCAGAACACTCATAATCCAACGGTAATTAATACAACCTGTCAATTCATCATAGTAAGCCAACTTATTCAATTTACTCCTTAAGGCCTTGTCAATCTGGGAATAGTAACCAACGATAAGCCCGACTATGTAATAAACGCAGATTCTTAAAAAAGCGGTTCTTACCGCCATGTCTCTGAGCGGCCAGAGGGGGAAATAATTTGCTTCCAGTAAAAATATCAGCGAAGCAACACTGGATGCCATAATACCGCCCTTTAATCCATGCCAATACCCGGATAAAGCAATGATCATAATGTAAAGGTACCCTAAGGACACATTAAAAGAACGCGCTGTCTGCCTGGTAAAAATAAGAGTCAGGAACCCGCAGGTAAGCAGAAATATGCGGAAAGAATCCGAGAGAATAAGCTCAACCCCCTTTTCAGTCAACTTCCAAAAATACCTTTTCATACTTAATCCTCTTATGTGAAGTCCTATTTTGAAGCTGCCTACGGCCCCATTTAAAATATACATTATCCTGTAGAATTGTCAAGAAAGCGGTTTCAAAAACTCAAGTAAGATATAAAACCCCTTGACACTAAGACAGATATGTATTAAAAACTAAATAGACATGAAAAACGAACCCCTGCAAATTCCGATTGAAGACGAACTGGACTTACACACTTATAAGCCAGCCGAAGTAAGAGAATTGCTTAGTGAATATTTGAATGCCTGCAGAGAGCGCAAATTCTCCAGCGTCAGGATCATTCACGGCAAGGGGGCAGGAACACTTAAGCGCAAAGTGCATTCGGTACTGGCTAAATTGAAAAAAATAAAATCTTTTCATTCAGCAGGCCGACAGGAGGGAGGCTGGGGCGCAATTATTGTTTATTTAGAAAAATAGTCTGGCGTTTTATATAATCCTGTTGCGCAAACCAGGCTTTTACTGTAAAATAACTTTTGGGGACGTTTCCCATTAAAGTTATCCTTAGGGCCCCAATAAGTTACAAACACATCAGTTTCAATTTCCACGTAACTGAATTTTAATAAAAAATAAACTATGGAAACCTTTGCACTGACAATTTTAATCCTTTCATTTCTAATCGGCTTTATAGCCATATTTTTTACTACTTTCGGGACTTTAATCATTTTAATCGGCGCTCTGCTTTTTGCATTCATGACCGGCATGGAGGTCGTATCAATAAAATACCTGATTTTACTTTTGACACTTTATCTTTGCGGTGAAGTGCTGGAGTATGTTTTCATTATCGTGGGAGCAAAAAAATTCGGCGCTTCCAATGCCGCAGTGGTAGGGGCAATTATAGGCGGCTTGCTGGGCGCGATTTTCGGCGTGGCTTTTTTGGGGATCGGCGTAATACTCGGGACATTCCTGGGAATCTTCCTGGGTGCGTTTTTGGTAGAACTGTTTATCCAAAAAGATCTGGTGAAATCTCTTAAGGCCGGAACAGGAGGAGTTTTAGGCCGGCTTGGTTCGATAGTAGCAAAATTAGTTATTGCTATCGCCATGTTTACCATCATCCTCAGTCAAATGATATAGGGGGCGTTTGTTAATGCTCACTAATTAGGTAGCTTTATAAAAGTACTATTTTTGTGTAATGTGTAAAGTGTAACGTGTAATGAGGGTTAAATGCCAGAATGTGTAATGCGAAGGGCTACAAGGAGTTAGCTATTTTCACCTTTACACAATCAATCATTACACCGGCATTAAACATTACACATTGAACATTACACAGAAGCAATAAAGAAATTACTTAATTATTGAGCTGGTTACAACGTTTCCCATTAATACTACTCTTAGATTAGCAATAAGTTACAGCTAAGCCTGTTTCATTGTCTTAATAGAAGGAGGCATTATGAAAGAAAAACTACTTACCTTTAGCGCGGTTTTATTTTTGCTGGGCGTATTAACGGTCTCTTTTTTTGTAGCTCAGAAGGAAAAAGAAATGTTAAAGGCAGAAGCCAGGCTTTATAACCCTGAAGGTAAAGAAATAGGTGTAGTTTTATTCCAGGAAACTGAAAACGGAGTTAAGATTAATGCCAAACTTAAAAATCTCACCCCAGGAACACACGGCTTTCATATCCACGAAACCGGAAATTGTTCCTCTTCTGATTTTTCTTCTGCAGGAGGCCATTTCAACCCGCTTTCAAAAGAACACGGATTTTTGAACCCCAAAGGCCCTCATGCAGGAGACCTGCCTAATATTGAAATACTCAGGGACGGCACAGCGGATATAGAAATAACTACCCAGCTAATCACACTTAAAAAAGTAGCCAATAATTCGCTGCTTCGGGAAGGTGGCACTTCGATTATGATTCACCAGAATGCCGATGATTACCTTACCGACCCTACGGGCAATGCCGGGCCAAGAATTGCCTGCGGCGCGATCAGAGAAATAAAATAATGAGGGACGCCCAAATATGGCCAGCCAGATTAAAAAAGTCGGGATTACCGGAGCATTAGGAAATATTGGAACAACCCTACAAAAGGGATTAAAAGATAAATACGCGCTAACGCTCTATGACATAAGAGATACAAAGCCGCAACACGGTAAATATATTATAAAGGTTGATTTTGCCAAGCAAAAACAAATAGAGGGAATCTTTGATGGCTTAGACGCCTTGGTCCATTTAGCGGGTAATCCGCATCCGGATGCCTTGGCACGCCAGACTATACGTAATAATTTCATTGCCACCAGTTTTGTTTTTGAGGAAGCTAAGCGCGCGCGGACCGGTAAGGTAGTTTTTGCCAGCTCTAATTTTTATCATCAAGGCGATATTGGTAAAGCGCTCAGGGGGGACTTGGAATAATTAATCACTTTGGATATGCCTCCGACTCCACTGTGTCTATACGGAGAATCAAAGGTCTTCGGAGAAAACCTTGGCCGGCATTTATCGCATTTCGGAATACAATTTGCAGCTTTAAGGATCGGCTGGAGCGTTCCCGACGATAATCCGGCAAATTACGGCGGCGATTATATGCGCGCGGTATTCTGCAGCCATCGCGATCTGATACAGGCTTTTAGCAAGGCCATAGAAATCAACACGGATTTTCTGATTGCTTATGCGGTCAGCAACAACACGCATAATGTCTTTGATTTAAGTGAAACAAAAAAGAAATTAGATTTTCATCCCAAAGACAACGCCGAAGACTATTTTAAATAAACCAAATGCTGCAATAAAAAAGGAGAGAGCATGGTCGAAAGAGGAGAATTCAAAGGCAAGCCCGTATTAATCATAAGAAGAAGTGATGATGACAAATACCCTTTTTCTTTTGGTTTAAGTAAAGCTAGATTAATTGTTGAAAATATCGATGAAATAAAAAAATTCGTTGAAGAAAATTCCGTTTCCGGCAACAGCGTTTCCTTCCCGGAAAGTTAATTTAAAAGGCGTAACGAGCCCTAAACACACCAGCAGGGGGCCGAGAAAAGGTTTTAAAAAAAGCGGTTTTTGCTTAAAACCGTAATAAATATATGGCCTGTATTAAGTCTGCAGGTAATGTCAAATAAATTGTGTAAATTCTTTTAATGGCTTATCCTCCCACTTGTTATTTAAGCGCCTTAGTATGGCATAGATTATCCGGTTTACGCTGTCCTGGTTTGTAAAGCAACTCATCGGCCTTGTGCGCCTGCGCA
>QNCD01000036.1 GCA_003644385.1 Candidatus Omnitrophota bacterium | reverse complement strand
TGGTCTTCGCCGGGATGCTGGCCTTTGTCTTCGGGGTGGTAGTGTCAGCGGCAATGCTGGCGGCGCATTTACTTGGCGGCGCCAATAACATCCTCGCCCTTATTGTCAGCGCCCTAGTCATTACCTTTACCCTGCGACCCATTGAAACCTGGTTAACCAATACCACCGACAACTTCCTCTTTCAGAAGAAATACGAATACAAGCAGATTATCAAGGCCTTTATCGATGAGGTAATTACCAGGCTTAACTTAGACGAGGTTATCAGCTCTACCCTTAAGCTTCTCAGTGAAACCCTGCACCCCTATGCCTCAGGCATCTTTATCCTGAACAGGGTTGATGACAAATACCAGCTTTATCAATCCCATGGCCTGGATGACAAAAACATTACTTTTACCTCCGAGTCAAAACTGGTAATTTTCCTTAAAAAAACACGCCAGCCGGCAGTGATCAAGCAGATAGACGGAATCGCGGGCGTAAACCCGGAAATCTCCTCTGAAATGTCTAAACTTAAAGCCGTGCTGGTTTTGCCTTTGCTGCTTCACGACGACTTGACCGGCTTTATCGCCTTAGGCAGGAAGAAATCCGACGAAGACTATACCAAAGACGACTTGGATGTGCTAGAGGATCTGGCCCGCACCGAGTCGGTGGCAATAGGCAATGCCCAGCTTTTGCAGGAAGCCGCCCAGGCCGAAAGGCGCGCGGCTATAGGCACTATGGCCGCGGGCATACACCATGAGATAGGCAACCCTTTGAATATCATCAATACTAAAATCCAGCTTTTTCTTCTGGCAAATCAAAAAGGCCATTATAAAGATAAAAGCAAAGAGGAAATTGTCAAGGAATGCGAGTCTATTCTGAATGAAACCTTGAACCAGGCTAACCGCATTTCCGGGATCACCCGCAAGCTTGCTAATTTCGCCAAGCCTAGCAAGGAATTCAAGCCGGAATTAATCAGTGTTCTCGAGGAAGTAGAGGAAACGCTTGCGGTAGTCGGGCATGAGCTGGAGTTAGGAAGGATAAACATAGAAAAGAAGATTCCCCCGGACTTGCCGAGAATTCTGGCGGACAGGCGGGAGATTCAGCAGATTTTTTTTAATATCATCCGCAATGCCGCTCAGGCAATTGAAGGTACGGGAACTATTACGGTTAACGCGGACTCAACCGCGGATAATAAAATCCATATTGAGGTTCAGGATACCGGAAAAGGTATTCCCGAAGATAAGGCGCGCAGGGTCTTTGAGCCGTTTTTTACTACCAAGGGCCCCAGCAAGGGCACGGGCCTGGGGCTTTCTATTGTCAGGCAGCTGGTCTGGAGGAATAAGGGGGAGATTTCTTTTCACAGCCGGCCGGGTGTAGGGACAACTTTTGTTTTGGAGTTTCCCAGGGGAGCATAATTATGAAAAAGATTCTGGTTATCGATGATGAGTTAGAATTTGTCAACGACTTCGCTAAGGGCTTAGAGATATTCGGCTATGAGGTTTATAAGGCAGCAGACGGAGAGGGCGCTTTGAATGTAATTGATAATAAGAAACCTGACATAGTGCTGTGCGATTACAGATTATCCGATATAGACGGAGATAAAATCCTGGAAAAGGCAAAGGCGCAATACCCGCAGATAAAGTTCGTGATGATTACCGCTTATTATGATGAAGCCGTAGAGAAACGGTTACGCAGCCTGGGCGCTAATGAGGTAGTATTTAAACCGATTGTCTTAACGGAAATCGAAAGCCTGCTGGCGAAATTATAGGTTCCCTTAATAATCTTGGTATGTTTTTGAGAAAATGGAATTTCTAAGAGGCTAAACAGAAAAGGATAATTATATGGCAAAAATAAGAGAGTTATTTCATAAAGTCGGCAACTGGCATAATAAGATAAGCGTGGGGGCGGGCGTGGCTAAAGCCGAATTAAAAGAAAAGCTAAAAAATGCCTCTTCGTCGCAGGAGATAGAAAAGTCAATAACCCGGCTATCGGAGTTAGAGCAGCACACAATAGAAGCAAGCAAGGCTCTGCGCCAGCTCAAAGATGCTATTTATAATATTATAGACCCTGATTCGGAAAGCCCGAGGAAGTAGATTATGGAGGCTGTAAAGAAGATTCTGATTGTTGATGACGAGAAGTTTGTAACCGATGCGCTTGAGGGATTCTTTCACAGCAAAGGATATAAGATATTTAAAGCAGAAGACGGCGAGGCTTGCACGAATATTATTAAAAGCGAAAAGTTAGACCTGGTGCTTTTAGATATAAAGCTTCCCAAGATCAGCGGGATTGAAATATTAAAGCTGCTGCGTAAAGATTACCCTTCGGTTAAAGTTATTGTGATGACTGCTTATGATATGGAATATAAGGCGAAGGTAGATAGTATCGGCTGCGATGCGTTTTTTATCAAGCCGCTTTTGATCGACGAATTAACCGTTAAAGTAGAAGAAATATTGTCTAAAGAGAAGGGCCCTGTCCCGGAGGCGGCATATAAGATTCCTGCCGAAACACTACAAAAACCCCCTATTGTTATTTCCGAGAGTTTTCTGCCCAAAGCCCGCCTTTTGATTATTAGCCCGAGGGATCTAATTTCCGGATTGGTAAAAGATTATTTTACGCAGGAAGCCCTCTCTAAAGGAATTTATGACGTAATTGAGAGCGGCCTGGGGCAGATAGAGCGCATCAAAGAATTTAAGCCTGATATTATTCTTTTGGATGTAGCCTTCATAGGGATGCTTGGCGAATTTGGGCTTAATTTATTACGTATGACTCACCCTCCAAAGGAAATTATTCTTTTCGGCGACCCCGCGGAAAAGTGGGAGGAGGCCGAAGGCCTGATAAAAAGAGGCATTAAATTCATAGAAATACCCGCGGATTTACATAATGAAGCTTACCCCATTAAAGAAACCATCCAGCGTTTAAATGATGCGGTTAGGGAAGTTTGCGCAAGGTACCACTTATGCCGGGAGGAATAAATGTTGAAGAAAAAGCTAAAAGTCCTGATTTTGGATGATGAAAAAGATATCTGCGAATTTGTAAGATTGTTATTTAGAAAAAAAGGTTATTTGGTTTACAAGGCATTTTCCGGAAATAAGGCGGTAAGTTTAGCCAAAAAAGTAAAGCCGGATATAGCGCTTTTAGATATTTACCTAAAAAGGGGGGTAAGCGGAATCGATGTTTTAAGCCGGATAAAAGGAGTCGCACCTTTGTGCCAATGCGTAATGGTTACTTGGGATAGTGCAAAAGAAAAAATAAAAGAAGCCAGAAAATCGGGCTCCGTAGCGTATCTTACCAAGCCTTTGACTATTGAACAGCTTTTTAAGGTGGTAAACCGTATCGCTAAAAATATCGCAAAGAGAGGTAAACATGGCTAATCCCTTGCCTAATGAACGCCAGATTTATGAAAAGATAGAGAAGCAAAATATAATTATACCCCCTTTAGTCTGGGAGCTCATTAACCACCATATCAGAAATGATTTGTATATGATTAATTTAATTATTGGTTCAGTTGTTTTGGACGGGGAGCCTCTAAGCGCAGAAAATGCTAAGAAAGTCTTAAGTCATACTAATTCCATAGGCACTTTTTTAGATAAATTATGTAAACTAACACAGACGGAGTAAGAAGATGTTTGACAAGGGTAAGAAAAGCAAAATTACTACAGTACAAAAAGAGGCGATTTTTCTTAAAATCAGGCCCATAATTGCTAAGCAGCTGGGATTGGACGAAAATAAAATAACATTGGGCTCCAATATTGTACAGGATTTAGGAGCTGATTCTCTGGATGCCTTGGAAATAGTTATGGCCCTGGAGGATGAGTTTGGCCTTGAAATTCTTGATGACGATCAGGAAAAGTTAAAGACCGTAGAGGATATCGCCATATATTTAGCTGGAAAAAACAATTAGTAATGTAAGATGATTTAGATTACAAAGATTTAATCAAGGGTGAGGGATAGGCTGATTTTTAGAATAGATTTTTTTTGGGGGGAGGATTGCTTGAAGCGCATTAGAAAATTTTCAGCGCGAAAGCAAACCACAAAATTTATATCTCTCTGAAATAGCCAAGCCAGGACCCACTAAATATTAGAAGACTAGTCTTGAAAATAACAAAATGAATCTGGGCGGTTTCCGCCGCGAATGGAGGTTTTAGCCAAAGCAGCTTGAGTATTTTTGGGAATCCGAACGCGAAAGCATTCGGACGGCGAGGATGTCTGAGCCCGTCCTGGCGCGTGAGCGCCGACGGGGGCGAGTTCCGCAGCCGCCAAAAACACGAAAGACCTTTGGCATGCCCCGGAGGGGCAAAACCGACTTGAGCGAGAAAACCGACAGATTCATTTTTATACATGTATTTAAAAATATAAGGTGATTTATGGCGGTTTTGCAAGGAACTGAATTTTTTATTTCTAAGAAAGTCGGGAAGGCGACCACGGATTACAAGATGCTTGCCGATGGGGATAAAATTGCGGTGGCGGTATCCGGCGGCAAGGATAGCCTGACGCTATTACATATTTTAAATGACCGCAGGCGCTTTGTGCCCATAAAATACGATCTTCTGGCAGTGCACATTGATTTCGGTTATCCGCGCTCATATTCTGCCCGCCTGATTAAGCATTTTAAAAAGATAGGCGTAAAATACCATATTAAAAAGGTAGATGTTTTAAAAAAGACAAAGAAAAAAGATATAAACTGCTTCTGGTGCTCCTGGAATAGAAGGAAGGCCTTATTTGAAACAGCTCATCGCTTTAAATGTAGTAAGGTCGCCCTTGGCCATCATCTGGATGATATTACCGAAACTATTCTCCTGAATTTATTCTTTCAAGGCGAAGTCTCTGCCATGGTGCCAAAACAGGAATTATTTAAAGGCAAGATTACGATTATCCGGCCTTTGGCTTATGTAGAGGAATATATGATCAAGCGTTTTGCCAAGACATTGGGCTTTAATTTTACAGACTGCTCCTGCCCTAATTCTGATAGTTCCAGGCGCAGGAAAATGTCAGGAATAATCAGGGATTTAAAAAGGATTTGCCCGGAGATTAAGACCAATATCTTCAGGAGTGCCAGGCGCGCAAAAAAAGATTATTTACTTTGATAACTGAAAACTCAGATGTTATAATAAAACTATGATTTGGCTTATAGGCTCATTATTTTTGGTTTTATCCATTGTGATTGTTATCTTTGTTTTCAAGGTCTCTTCCCAGGTCAACGAGCGCCTGAACCAGATGAATCAGTCTCTGCAGGAGGCAAATAAGATCATCGGGCAGAACCTGGGCAGCGCCACCAGTGCATTCGGAAACGTAAAAGAACAGCTGGGAAGGCTTCAGGAGACAAACAGCCAGATCCTCCAGGTCAGTAAGAATATTTCCAACCTCCAGGAGCTTTTACGCGCACCGAAATTCAGGGGGCAGATGGGGGAGACGCAGCTGGAGAATATGTTATCCCAGATATTCCCGAAAAAAGATTTTTATCAGATGCAGTACCGCTTTAAATCTTCTGATGCGGTGGACGCGGTAATCAGGATCGGTGAGCGCCTGGTGCCTATCGATGCAAAGTTCAGCCTGGAGAATTTCCAGAAGATACAGGAAGCTGAAAACGATCAGGAGAAAAACGCCAGCCGCAAGAAATTCCTGCAGGACGTAAAAAAGCGCATTGATGAGATAGCCCTGAAATATATCCTGCCTGCGGAAAATACCTATGATTTTGCGCTGATGTATATCCCCGCGGAAAACGTTTACTATGAAACGATTATTAAAGAAGATACACTTTCCTACTGCATGTCTAAGAAAGTGATTCCGGTTTCTCCTAATACCTTTTATGCTTATCTGCAGGTAATTTGTCTGGGCCTGAAAGGTTTAAGGGTCGAAGAGAATGCCAAGATAATCTTAAAGAACTTGAATATGCTTTCTATTGAGATAAATAAATTCAGGGGGGACTTTGACCTTTTAGGAAAGCACCTTTCAGACGCCAGCCACAAATATGACGATAGCTCAAAGAGGTTAGACAGGTTTTCCGATAAACTTACCAATATACAGGATACCAAGTCATTAAATTCAAAATAGGAGATTGATTATGGAAGAGACCAGGATAACTCACCCCGGCGTAGCAACAGTGCTTTCTTTTGTTTTTAACGGCTTAGGCCAGCTTTATAACGGCCAGATTAAAAAGGGATTGCTGATTATTTTTTGCTCTTCGCTAAGCCTGCTGGTTTTTATATTCGGCAGCATACTCATCGGACTCTGGCTTTTCGGAAAAGTTATATTTGCCTCAGAGCTGGTTGTGGGGCTAGCAATGTTTTTATTAGGCCTGGTTTTAATCTGTATTTTAGGCATATACAGCATTGTTGATGCCTACCGGGTCGCCATTAAGAAGTGATTCTCAATATCCGCGTCATACCAAAGGCAAGCAGAAATTTCATCAAGCAAGAAAGCAACTATTTAAAAGCCTATCTTACCAAGCCTGCCCAGCATAATCTCGCCAACAAACAATTAATAGAACTTCTGGCAAAGCACCTGAAGGTCAGAAAATACCAGATTAAGATTTTAAAAGGCCTCAATTCAAGGGATAAGCTTGTTGAAATCTGCGATATTTAATAACATGGAAAGTCTGGGTCAAGGATTAGCTTGGGGTTTTAGTAATAGAGAAGACGGAAATATGTCTTTGTTTTACGGTGAGAGCAATAATTCGTTGGGCAACCGCGAAAAATTTTTGCGGACTTTAGGCATTGATTACAAAGATTTGGTTTGCGCAAAGCAGATCCATTCTAACCAAATAAGATATGTCAGCGACTCTGATAAAGGAAAGGGCGCTTTAAGTTATGATACTGCTTTAGCTGATACTGATGCCCTTATAACGAATAAAAAAGGCCTGCCGCTTGCGATATTTACTGCAGACTGCCTTTCAATATTTTTATATGCCGAAACCATCCCTGCCTTAGGATTAGTGCATGCCGGCAGAGAGGGTACGAGAGAGAATATTGTTTCTGAAACTATAATCCAAATGCAGAAAAGATTTAATCTTAAAGCAGAAGATTTAAAAGCCTGCTTTGGCCCTGCGATAAGGTCCTGTTGTTATGAGGTAGGCAGAGATTTTAAAGACTTCGGATACGGATTAATCAAAAGAGACAGCCGTTATTATATTGACTTGATCGAGGCGAATAAAAAACAAATTTTGGATAGAGGAATAAAAAAAGAAAATATCCGCGTTTGCGGGATTTGCACTTCCTGTGAGAATGACAGATTCTTTTCTTTTCGAAAAGAAGGCAGGAGCTCTGGCAGGATGATTTCAGCGGCGATGTTAAAATGATTCCCTTAAAAGACGAAAATCCAACCAAGACCTTTCCCTTTGTTACCATAGCGATCATCATAGCGAATGTTTTAGTATTTATTTACGAGCTTAATTTAGGCGAAGGCCTACAGGATAAAATTTCCCAGTTTGCAGTCATACCTTACAATATTACGCACCTGACTGAACCAGCTGCGCTTTTGACCCTGGTCACTTCGCTTTTTTTCCACGGCGGTTTTGCGCATATTTTCGGAAACATGCTTTATTTTTGGGTCTTCGGCAATAATATAGAAGACAGGTTAGGGCATTTAAGGTTCATATTTTTCTATATCCTTGGCGGCATACTAGCTACCTTCGGGCATATTTTAATCGCACCTGATTCTAAAATACCGCTGATCGGGGCGAGTGGTGCGATTTCTGCGGTGCTGGGTGCGTACGTAATTCTTTACCCCAGGGCTAAGGTGCTGGTTTTAATCCCTTTCTTTTTTCTCTGGCGCATTGTCAGGATCCAGGCCTGGTGGTTTCTGATATTCTGGATAATCCTGCAGCTTTTTTACGGCACAGCTTCGCTTGCCTCAGCGCAAGGAGCGGAAATGACAGGGGTAGCCTGGTTTGCGCACGTCGGGGGGTTTCTGGCCGGGATATTATTATTGTTTTTCTTTTTAAAGAGGAAGAAGAAAAAGGATAAAAAAGAAGATTTATGATTTCCAAAGAATTAAAAAGTTTCATTAAAAATAATTTTAGAAAAGAAGCTGTTGTCTGCTTGACCGGGGCGGGGATTTCTGCTGAAAGCGGAGTTCCTACTTTCAGGGGCAAGGACGGTTTGTGGTCGCATTATGACCCTGATGTTTTCTCAACCAGTGAAGGTTTGGCTTTGGCTTTTAAGAGGCAGCCGCTGGATGTAGCTGGTTTTGTAATAGAATTATATTCTATACTTTTAAAAGCCCGGCCTAATCCCGCCCATTTGGGTTTAAGCGCTCTGGAGAAAGATAATATATTAAGTGCGATAATCACCCAAAACGTGGATAATCTACATCAGAAGGCAGGCTCGCGCAATGTAATCGAACTGCACGGCAATGCTTTTAGGATCAGGTGCAGAGATTGCGGCAATAAGATTGTTTTAGAGCCGCAAAGACTAAAAGAAATGGTTTCTTTGTTAAAGGCAGCCGGAAGTTCCCGCTTAAAGCTGCTTAGAGTTTTAAGCCGCTATTTTCCGCGCTGTAAATGCGGCGGTAGATTCAGGATAGATATCGTGCTTTTTGGCGAGATGCTGCCGCAGGAGGAATTAAGCAAGGCTTACCAACGGCTTGACAAATGCAAGGTGCTTCTACTTGTGGGAACCTCCTTAGTGGTTTATCCGGCAGCAAGCCTGCCGGTATATGCCAAAGAAAAAGGCGCAACACTTATTGAGATAAACAATGAACCTTCTGCTTTATCTAATTTATGCGATTATAGAATCAGCTCTGGTTGCGCTGAGGTAATGCCGCAGATTTTGAATATATTAGGTTATGCATAATTATTCCCTGGAATTTATTTTAAATATGCAGGATATTTCCCTTGAGGCTTTCAAATGCTCGATATTGGAGTTTGGCCAGGATTTAGAGATTATGCCGCAGCCTTCAAAGCCTTTGGGCGAAAATCAGGATTTTACTATACGCATAAACGCTAAAGACCCGACAATAATATTTGACGTCTGTGGGCAGTTTGGCAAGATTAAGTCGGTAAAGATTGAGGAGGGCAGGTAAATATGGCTAAGGTATTAATTATTTATTATTCTGCAGGCGGCAACACCAAAAAGATGGCCCAGGCTGTTGCCGAGGGTGTTAAAAAAGAAGGCCTGGATGCAACCTTAAAATCCGTAGAAGCTGTTAAGGCTAAAGAGATGCTGGAATTTCAGGCAATAATTATTGGTTCGCCTACTTACTACGGCAGTATGGTTGCGCCCTTGAAGAAACTTCTGGATGAATCCGTAGATTTTCACGGCGAGCTCGATGGTAAAATAGGGGCGGCTTTTACATCCTCGGCGAATATCGGCGGAGGAAATGAGACCACTATTCTAGATATCTTGAACGCAATGCTCATTCATGGTATGATTATACAAGGCGATCCGCAAGGAGATCATTATGGCCCGGTAGCCATCAATTCTCCGGACAACCGGACAAATAGAGAGTGCGCGAGGCTGGGCAGCCGCGTAGCAAAATTAGTTAAGAAGTTATATAAATGAGCTATCAGTTATCAGGAGCCAGCTGGAAGGCTGATAACTAAAAAGCTGAAAGCCGAATGCAAAAAATGTACGCGGTAATATTAATTACTGCACCCGAAAGACA
The DNA here is from genome assembly GCA_003644385.1 of Candidatus Omnitrophota bacterium. GTDB lineage: Bacteria > Omnitrophota > Gorgyraeia > Gygaellales > Profunditerraquicolaceae > B70-G16. The sequence goes on along the minus strand of QNCD01000036.1, from coordinate 4,611 downwards.
AGAAGCAGAGAAGATTGCGCAAGTGCTTGTAGAGGAAAAACTTGCTGCTTGCGTGAATATTATCGCGGATATTCATTCGATTTTCTGGTGGGAGGGTAAAATTGATAATTCCAAAGAAACTTTACTTATAATTAAAACCAAAAAGTCACGGGTAAAAAAATTGATAAAAAAAGTACAATCAATACATAGTTATGAAGTCCCAGAGATAATTACCCTGCCGGTTATTGCCGGAAATAAAAAATATTTAAACTGGATCGATGAGTCTACCAGGTGATTCTATAGGTTACCTTGGCGCATTTTTTGCAGGAGTTCTGGTTAGCTTCTCTCCTTGTACCTACCCTTTAATCCCGATTACCTTAAGTTTTATTGGAGTAAAAGGCGGCGCCTCTTTAAAAAAGGGATTTATTTTAAGCTCGATTTATGTTTTGGGAATTTCCATAACTTATTCGATATTAGGTTTTGCTGCCGCGCTTACCGGAAAATTATTCGGACAACTTGCTAACCATCCTCTTTCTTTTTTAATAATAGGTAACGCCTGTATTATTGCAGGACTTTCTTTTTTTGATATTATCAATATAGATTTTTCAAAACTATTTACTCAAAAAAAAATATTTAAAATAAAAGATTATCCTTCGGTATTTATTTTTGGCCTGATATCCGGATTGGCAGTCGGGCCTTGCGTTGCCCCGGCATTAGGGGTTATATTATTGCTCGTGGCAAATAAACAGAATATAATTTACGGAGCGAGCTTATTATTTGTTTTTGCTTACGGAGTAGGGTTCTTATTGATTTTAGTGGGAACTTTTAGCTCCTTGTTGTTGCGCCTGCCTAAGTCCGGAAGCTGGTTAGGAAAATTAAAAAAAATCAGCGGTTTTGTCTTAATAGGAATGGGCGAATATTTTCTGATTAAAGCAGGAAGCTTAATATGGTAAAAAAAATATCAGCGCTATTCTTATTTTTCGTTTTCGTACTAAGTTCATTATTTGCCTTTGAACCGCTGCCGAATGAGCCTGAGAAGCTGATAGATTTTAACCTTCCAGATTTGGATAACAATATTATTTCACTTTCAGATTTTAAAGGTCAAAATATCCTCTTATTTTTCTGGACCACCTGGTGCCCTTATTGCAGGACAGAATTAAAGAATTTAAATGACCGTTATCCAGAAATTAACAGCCGGGGAGTTGAAATTTTAGCGATAAATGTTGGAGAATTCCAAGCAAAGGTTAAGAGCTTTATCCGTAATTATTATTTGCCTTTTCCAATACTTCTAGATAAAGAAGGTGACATTGCTTTTTCATATGGTATCTTAGGAATACCTGTCTTTATACTCGCGGATCAGCAGGGAAACGTTCTTTTTAAGGGGCATTATTTTCCGGAAAAAAGAATACAAAGCTTTACCCAGCCATTAAAATCCGATGAATAATATTTCTTTACTGGTTGACTTATATGAATTGACCATGGCGCAGAGTTACTTCGTCTATAAAAAAGACAGCCGCGCTACTTTTGATTTATTTATCAGAGATTTACCGCCTAATCGCAGTTATCTAATCTGTGCTGGTCTTGAAGATATTTTAAGCTATATAAAAAATTTAGAATTTAGCAAAGAAGACTTAAAATACTTAAAAAAACAAAAATTATTTTCTAATGAATTCTTGAATTATTTGAGTAAATTCAGATTCAGGGGAGATATCTGGGCTATGCCTGAAGGGACAGTTTTTTTTGCCAATGAGCCGTGTTTACGGGTGACTGCTTCGATTATCGAAGCCCAGATTATCGAAAGCGCTCTTTTAAATACCATAAATTTACAGACTATGATTGCCAGCAAGGCCTCCCGCGTGGTTTATGCTGCCGGCAATAAAGGAGTATACGATTTTTCTCTGAGAAGGACTCATGGCAGCGACGCCGCAGTCAAGGTAAGCCGCGCTTCGTATATTGCCGGATTCAAAGGCACCTCTAATGTTTTAAGCGCTAAGCTTTATAATATACCTGCCGTAGGCACAATGGCACATTCATTTGTCATGGCTTTTAAGCGTGAAATAGATAGTTTTTTAGCCTACAGCAGCACTTTTCCTGATACAACAACATTACTTGTAGATACATATAATACAAAAAAAGGCATAAAGAACGCTGTTTTAATAGCATTGTATTTAAAGGAGGGAGGATACCGGCTAAAGGGCATAAGGTTGGATAGCGGGGATATGGCAGGCCTTTCTAAAACAGCAAGAAGAATATTAGACAAAGAAGGCCTTGGGTATGTGAAAATTTTTGCCAGCGGAAATCTCGATGAATTCAAGATCAAGAATTTGCTGGACAGGGATGCTTTAATAGATAATTTCGGCGTAGGTACAAATATGGGTACGAGCATTGATGCTCCCTCTTTAGATGTGATTTATAAAATAAGCGAGGTTACCGATAGTAACGGTAAATTTTTACCGACGATGAAATTAAGCAGCCATAAAGCTACCTATCCGGGCAGAAAACAGGTTTTCCGGATAGAGAATAAAAAAAGGAAATTTGTCAAAGATATATTAGGGTTAGATAGCGAGAAGATAAAAGGGCGGGCTTTGCTAAAAAAAGTTGTGGATAATGGCAGAGTGGTTTATAAATCGCCTTCCATAGAGAAAATAAGAGCTTTTACAAAAGAAAACATCGAAAAATTCGATAATAAGTTAAGGCATATATACTCTGAATATAAGTATCCGGTATTAATCAGCCCGCAGCTTAAGAAGCTAAGAAATACACTGCACCTTGATTTAGAGAAGAGGCAATAATTGGATAATAAAGCCGAAATCCTGATTAAACTTTGGCAGAAAAAAAACATCCGGGGATTTTACTCTCCGGATAAAGCTCATGCAAAAGAAAGAATTTTAGAATTGATTCCTGCCGATGCCAAAGTGGGTTTTTCCGGCTCTTTGACTTTAGAGCAATTAGGCATGATAAAGAGTCTTGAAGCAAGAGGCAATGAGGTATTGAACCCGTATAAGCCGAATTTAAGCCGTGAAGAAAGTTTAGAAATTAGAAGAAAGGCTAGCTCTGCAGATTATTATTTAGCCAGCCCTAATGCCATATCCGGGAATTCTGAATTGGTTTTTTTTAGCGCTTATGGTAACCGCATTGCCGGAATCTCGTATGCAAAAAATGTGATTGCGGTTGCGGGATTGAATAAAATTACTTCTGATTTAGGAGCCGCGATAAAGCGGGCGAGAGAATATGCCACGCCGCTTAATTGCAAACGCCTGAATTGGCAGGCGCCCTGCCTTAAAGACGGTATTTGCCGCCAGGCAATCTGCCTTTTTCCGGAATACATGAGAATGTGCTGTCAGATTCTGATTATTGAAGCCGAAGCAATTGCGGATAGATTTAGGGTGGTTTTAGTAGGTGAGGATTTAGGGTTTTAGAAAAATTTGTATTGTAACTGATTGTTAATAAAAGGGTCAAAAGATCTGGTTTCGAGGGGAGAAGAGAATGGATGAATTAAGGGGTTTAGCTACAGGTATAGGCAGCCTTCCCCATAAGAACGCCGAGCAGGCATTAGATTTGATATTTAAATATGTGCCCCAGATTCCGTTCTGGCCGCAGCTACCTAAGCGCGACGCCCGGGAGGGGATGGTAGCTCAGTTCAGTGAAAATTTTCCCTGCTTAAGATTCAAGGATAAAAATTTAGTATTTGACAGCAGCCAGGAAGAAAAAGAATTGGAAGAGTTTTATTCCCGCATAATTTCCAACGATACGGATTATTTTAAAATTTCAGAAGATTTTGCTTCGGGCTTTTATGATTTTTGCCGCAGGATAAAAGAGGATTCGGATAACATAAAATTCATAAAATGCCAGATTACAGGTCCTTTTACTTTCGCCGCCAGTATCGCCGACGATAAAAAAGTGAGCCTTTTGCATAATAAAGTCCATATGCAGGCGATTATCAAAGGTCTTGCCATGAAGGCAGCTTGGCAGATAAAGACCCTTGAGCAATTCGAAAGGAAAATAATATTATTTATTGATGAGCCGTATCTAGGTTGCTTTGGTTCTGCTTATACCCCGATAAGCCGCCAAGAGGTATTAGCCGGATTAGAGGAGTTAACTCAGGGTTTGGTAAGCAAAGAAGTGCTTTTGGGGGTGCATTGCTGCGGTAACACAGACTGGTCGATTTTTACCGATACTCCCGCGATAGATATAATCAGCTTTGATGCCTATTCTTTTTTGGAGAGAGTATTACTTTATGCTGATAATTTAGAGGCTTTCTTCAAAAGAGGGGGCCGGCTCTGCTGGGGCATTGTGCCAACCAGTGAATTTAGCGGCAAAGAGACCCCAGAGTCCTTAGCTACGAAGATAAAAGAAGGGATAATAGCCCTTGGTAATAAAGGATTGGACGAAGAGCTCATTGTGGAGAATCTTTTAGTCAGCCCCAGCTGCGGCCTGGGGACACTGGATAGCGGAAAATCAGAGAAGATATTTAAGCTGCTTTCGGAAGTCTCCCTTTCCTTAAAAAAATGGTAATGTCAAATAAATTGTGTAAATTCTTTTAATGGCTTATCCTCCCACTTGTTATTTAAGCGCCTTAGTATCGCATAGATTATTCGGTTTACGCTGTCCTGGTTTGTAAAGCAACTCATC
>QNCD01000035.1 GCA_003644385.1 Candidatus Omnitrophota bacterium | reverse complement strand
GGTTACCACTTGATTAATTTTTTTCTGCATTTAGGTTCGTCGCTTCTCGTTTGGCAGCTGGTTTTGCTTACTTTTTCTACGCCGGTATTAAAAGATAAAGAAATGAGCAGGCCTACCGGCTTAATTGCTTTTTTAACAGGTTTAGTTTTTCTAGCCCATCCTATTCAGACCCAGGCAGTTACTTATATTGTCCAGCGCGCTACTTCTTTAGCCACCTTCTTTTACTTAATATCTTTAAGCCTTTATGTCAAATCCCGGCTTATGAAAGAGGAGGGAGCTGGCTTTAATAAATTTCGGCATTACTACTTTGCTGCTTTTTTAACTGCGCTTATGGCGATGTACAGTAAAGAGATGACAATGACTTTGCCGTTTATGATTTTGCTTTATGAACTTTGTTTTTTTACAACAGAAAGTAAGAAATTAAACTACAAGCTTTTCTCTCCTTTTTTAACATTGCTCTTTGTCATCCCTTTAACTATGTATTTGTCTAAATCAGTGAACTTTCAAGAAATGAGAATGATTAATGAGCCTGCCTTAGATATTACCCCGCAGCATTATTTCTTTACCCAATTACGCGTTATTGCTACTTATCTGAGGTTGCTTGTGCTGCCCATTAACCAGAATCTAGACTATGATTATTCCGTTTCAAAGAACTTTTTTGAGCAAGAGGTATTATCAAGCTTTATCCTTTTAGCAGGAATGGTTTTCATTGCCATAAAAATTTTTAAAAAACACCGTCTTGCTTCTTTTGCGATATTATGGTTTTTTATAACTCTTTTACCGGAATCCAGCATAATACCTATAAAAGACGTTATTTTCGAACATCGCCTATATTTGCCTATGTTTGGATTCAGCCTGTTTTTAGTCTATATTGTTTACTATTTGGCAGGCAGGAAATCTTGGTTGAAAATTATTTTGCTGTCGGTTATGGTTTGCGCTTATTCGATTTTAACCTATAACCGGAATTCAATATGGAAAGACGGAATTACCCTTTGGAGTGATAGTATCAAAAAATCTCCGCTTAAAGCCAGGCCTTATAGCGAAAGAGGAAATATTTATTTAAGCAGGGGAGATTTTACCCGGGCACTCAATGATTATAATAAAGCGATAGAAATTAATCCCGGTTTTGACGATGCCTATAACAATCGCGGATTTCTCTATACAAAAAAAGGCGAGAGTGAACAGGCAATACATGATTTTAATAAAGCAATAAAAGTTAATCCTGAACCCTATTTGGCTTATTATAACCGCGGGAATGCCCATAGGGTTCAGGGTAACTACGAGAAAGCAATCAGAGATTATAGCCGGTCAATAGATATAAGACCTGATTTTGCTCTGGCTTACTATAACCGGGCGACAATCTATTACGCTATAAATAATCTAGACCGGGCAATAGCGGATTACACTCAGGCAATAAAAGCCGAACCTAACCTGGGCTTGGCTTATTACAGCAGGGGGATCGCTTATCAGAAAAAAGGTGATTTAGACCAGGCAATTTTAGATTATAATAAGGCATTAAAAATCAGCCCGGAATTAGCTTCTAATTATAGTAAAAGATCAGGCAAATATTTTAATGAGCACAAAAATGAATAATTTATTTCTCAGAATAAAAGAAAACTATTTGTTGTTTATACTGCTCTGGATGGCAACACTGTTAATATTCTCCTATTCCTGGGTTCCTGGAGGACTGGATGTAGATTCCTGCAATTACGCGGTAGTAGCTAAGGAGGTTTTACGTAGCGGTAATTGGCTTAAGATGTATGACCCGGTATATGGCGGCGTTTTTTATTATCATTTTCCGTTATGCATCTGGGTTACTGCTTTCTTATTTAAGCTTTTTGGGGTAAGTGCTTTTACGGCTAAATTATTTTCTATGACTTCTGCAGTAGCGCTGGTTGGTGTTTTGTATTATTTCGGCAAAATGCTTAAGAACCAGTGGGTAGGATTTTTTGCAGGCTTCAGTTTTCTGATTACCAACCATATTATCCGTTTGTCCCGCCAGTGCCGCATGGATATACCGGTAAGTTTATTTATCGCTTTGGCAATATTTAGTTTTATTTTGGCTCAGAGGAGAAACCGGATTTACTATCTTTTATTTGGTTTATTTACTTTTCTGGCTATATTTACTAAGGATGTTAACGGTTTATTTGCTCTTGCGATCGTCGGGGCCTACCTTCTTGCAAGGCTGCGTTTTAAAGAATTAATTCAGCCTCTCTTTATATTAGGTTTATTAACGGCTGCGGCTCCGCTTTTACTCTGGATTTGGCTTGACCAGAATACATTGTTTTATACCTGGTTCCATCAAAATTTTATGCATTTATATAAATCCCCCGGCTTCAATGTTCCCTGGTATTATTATATCTGGGCGATATTTACAAAATACGGTTATCTCCTGCCTCTTGCGGCTTACGGAGCGTATCTGGGCATCAAGGAGGCGCATAAAAATAAAACTTATGAATTTTATCTTTTAGTGATTTGGGTAATTATTTTCCCGCTTGCTTTTTCATTTGGAAGCCAGAAGCTGCATTATTTTATATTACCGATTTATCCGGCAGCGGCATTAATGGCAGGCTTAGCTTTTGATAAAATTATAAAAGATTCCCTCAAGCCTAAAATCGCCTCTGCCTTTAAATACCTTTTGATTATTTCTAGCATAATTATGCTAGCTTTTCCTATAAAAGTACAAAGCAAACGTTTTATTAAGACTGTGCGCATGGCGCCGCTAATGGATAAGATATTAGAGCAGGCCGCGCAATACAGATTTATAAGTTATAATCAGGACAAAGCCTCACTTTTATTTTATTCTGAAGAATTATCGCGGATTGAGTTTACGCGGGATATCAGGTATCTAGATGAGGTTTTGGCAGATCCCCAAGCAGGACTGGTATTTTGCTATTTATCTCAGGAAGATTTTTCTAAGATAGGTTCTGCAACACGGCAGAATTGCAAGGTGCTGTTAGAGTATAAGGACAGGCTTATGACTGTGAATCGAGCCTGCCCGGAAGTTACGGTTATTTTGCCTTAGATTTTTTTTACCGGTTTTTAATCTAAAGCTGCTTTTTTTCTTTCGATTGTCCTGAGCAATAAAAAATTCTGTAGCCTTTCTGGCCTCAAAATAAATAAGCGATATCCATTTATGAAACTCTTCTTCTAATTTTCCCGGAGCCCTTTTCATATAATCCTTTCCCATTTTCGCCAGCTCCTTACTGTCAAATTTCGGCTTATATTCCGGATAGACAGAAGATACCCAGGAGACAATTTCTACGGATAAGATCAGCCTTAATGCCTCAGAAAAGCTCCAATCGTATTTTTCGGCACAGAATTTGATATAGTCCGCAATCCAATCCGACAATAATACCTGATATCTTTTTAACATTTTTCTCCCTCTTTTTTTAGAGATTTTATCACATTTTTTTAAAAGAAGCAAGAGTTGGTGGGTTCGGGGGCCGTTTGCAAATAGCCATTTGCAATATAATGATTTTTGGCAGAAGTGTCCCCAGATAAAAAATAGCTGTTAGATTTCTTTACTTCCTTCGTCTATTAAAGTAGAGTGCAAGGTTTATGCCCCAGAGAATTAAAATGATTCTCCGTAAATTTTGCGCTACAAAAGGGAGGAAGTAAGATGAGAAAAATTATTTTGATTTTGCTCTTAATTTGTGCGCTTTTCTTCAAAGGCATGGCTTTTTGCGAAGATCTGCTGTGGCAGGAGATAGGTGATGCAAATCTGAAGGCGACCGCGCTGTTAATCCACCCGGAAAATAATGATCTTATTTATTTTGCGTCAGCCGGCACAATTCTAAAAGCAGAAGACAGCGGGAAAAGCTATAGGACTCTTTTGTTGATAAAGGGGCAAGATCCGAAAGTGAATTTTCTTGTCTTCGATTCTCAGGATAAAAAACAGATATATGCTGCAACCAGCCAGGGGTTGTTCTATAGTTCTAACGCCGGATTAAACTGGAGAAAAGTTTTTAAAGGAAAAAACAGTTTAGAAAAGGATTGTCAGGCTGTATTAGCGCTTGACGGCCGAATTTATTTAGGCACTGGCAGCGGATTATTTATAAGCAGGGATAAAGGCAGGAGTTGGTATAAAGAAAAAAGCAGTTTATCGCAAAAGTCCATTTTGGCGATTGATTATAATCATAAGAATCCAGAATATATTTATATTGTTTCAGATAGCGGATTGTTTAAGAGTAAAGATAGGGGAGAAAGCTGGCAGGAAGTTTATTTGGCTTTAGCTATTGAAAGCGAATGCCAAGAAGATAACTATGAAGAAGATATACGTGAAGAAGAAGATAAGCCTGCTCTAAAGTATATATATTGTCAAAAGAATAATATTTATTTAGCGACAAGCCAGGGAGTTTTTAAAAGCAGCGACGAGGGCGACAGCTGGCAACTTATTTCTTCTTACGGCTTATTAAGCAAAGATATAAAATTTTTATTAGTAAATGAAAAAGAGGATATTTATGCGGTTGCCGCAAATGCGATATTTCTCTACCGCAACCAGCGCTGGCAGGAGTTGTCTTTACGTTTAATAGCAGATGAAATCAACTCTTTGGCTTTAGATGACGAAGATTCTCTTTATGCGGCTTGTGATTCAGGTTTGTTTAAGGCAGAAAGCACTGATAGAGAAGTTTCAACGAAGGATCATTTATTTTCTTTGTATTCTAAAAACGAGCCTGCCATTTTAGAGGTTCAGCAGGCCGCGATTAAGTATGCTGAGGTCGATCCGCAAAAGATTATCAATTGGAGAAAACAGGCGGCAAGAAAAGCGATACTCCCTGAGCTTAGCATAGGCCTTGATAGGAATGTTACTGATTTATGGCACTGGGAGGGCGGCTCTACCACCAGAGAGGGGGATGATATATTAACCAGAGGACGCGATGCTATAGAGTGGGATGTCAGCTTAAAATGGGATTTAGGAGAACTGATCTGGAATGATGATCAGACTTCTATTGATGTGCGTTCAAAGCTAATGGTGCAGTTGCGCGATGATATTGTGGATAGTGTAACGCGGTTGTATTTTGAACGTTTGCGCGTTAAATACGAAATAGATAACCTTTCGATTATCGACCGTAAAAAATTAATTGATAAAGAGATCAGGCTAGAAGAGTTGACTGCCTTAATTGACGCAGCCACCGGCGGCTATTTTTCCAGAAATTGCAAATAGTAGTTCTGAGCGTTAAGAAGAGGTTATTCCCAGCTTTTTCTAACGAAGAGGTAATAGATTGATATCATTGAAAGGACAATCAGGGAGATTACCTTAGGCAACGCGCTGAGTATCGGGGATTGCGAGAGAATATCAAGCATGAAATTCTCTATTATGGTGGTGGTTAATAATACCAATGATAATATCAGGCAGAAACCAAAGGATTTTTTTAATCCCCAGATTCTTGCCAAAAGCAGCATTAACAACAGGCAGAGTATCCAGAAAAGTGGGTTGGTTACTGAGAAATGATATTCGGTTAATTCTTTAAAATGCGGCAAGGCAGCTTTTTTTAATGCTTTGATATAGGTATTCTTTCCTAAATATTTCAACCAGTCTTCCAGCATTTTTGCCCCCTTTATTCCTACAATTATAAATTATAGGCTTAAAAAAGCTTTTTGCAAGTAAAAAATCGGCTTTAAAGCTGTTAGATTGCAGGTAATTGTGCGCACAATAAGAGTCCTTTTGTGGGAAAAAGCGACAATTATTACTTGCAAAAAAAATGTAATTGTGATATTCTCAAGATATTCACTTTTTTATTTATAAAACGAAAAAATGGCTTTATTAAATTTTACTGACAATAATTTTCAACGAGAGGTTTTAGAGGCTAATCAGTTGGTGCTGGTTGATTTTTGGGCCAGTTGGTGCGGGCCCTGCCAGATGATTGCGCCTTTGATCGAGGAAACAACAGAGGAATATCTCGGCAGAATGAAAGTCGGCAAGCTGAATATTGAAGAGAACCCCGAAATTCCTTCCCGCTATGGGGTTATGTCCATGCCTACGTTAATATTTTTCAAAAATGGCCAGCCCGTTGATCAACTCGTCGGCGCAATGAGTAAAAGCAATTTGAAGGAAAAAATCGAAGGGAACCTAAACTTTCATACTTAGTTTCTGCTCGTCATTTTCTGATTAATTACGCCTTCTTAATAATGAGAAAAATTTTTATTGCCGCAACCAAACAAAACGACGGGAAAACTACGGTAGCATTGGGCCTGCTTTCAAATTTTAAGAAAGATTTTAAGAAAATAGGCTTCATTAAGCCGGTTGGCCAGCGCTATCTAGAGGAGAACGGTTTTAAGATTGACGAAGATTCCATACTTATCGAAGAAACCCTTAAACTTTATGAAATAAAGGGAAGCTTAAAAGATATGAGCCCGGTGGCGGTAGAGCGGGGTTTTACCGAACGCTATGTTGCTAAACCAAACCGCCAAGTAATCACAAAACAGATCCAAGAATCGTTTAAGCGCATATCAAGGCGTAAGGATCTGGTAATTATCGAAGGCACCGGGCATGCAGGGGTAGGTTCTGTTTTTGAACATTCCAATGCCCAGGTGGCGAAATTGCTGGGTTCAAAAGTAATTCTAATTTCTTCCGGTGGGATCGGCAGGCCGATTGACGAAATCGTCCTGAACAAAGCGTTGTTTGACAGGGAAGGGGTTAAGATTCTGGGCGTGATTATCAATAAGGTTATTCCGGAAAAGTTTGATAAGATCAACAGGTTAGTAAGAAAAGGTTTTGCCTCAAGGGGGATAGATGTGCTGGGTGTTATTCCCTATAATCCCATGCTTTCCTATCCGACAATAAGGCAGATTATAGAAGAAACAGATTTTAAATTATTATTTGAATGCGGCGACAAACTTTTAGAAAACCGCATTGCCAAGATTATTGTCGGGGCAATGCAGGTAAATGACGCGGTAAAGTATATTATCGACCAAAGCCTGGTTATTACCCCGGGCGATAGAATTGATATTATAAAGTTAGCATTAGACGCGCATAAACAAGACAGGAGAATTTCCGGTTTAGTTTTAACCGGCGGCCTTACACCGCCCGATGAGATTACAGGCTTAATTACTAATGCTAGTATACCGGTTCTCTTGGCAAGAGAAGATACTTATAGCGTTTCAGTAAAGATTCATGAGGTAAATGTAAAAATCCGGCCTCAGGATAAAGAAAAAATCGAGACTGTTAAAAATATGGCTGCCGACTACGTTGACCTGAAACAGATAAGAAAGAGGTTGTAATATGGGCATGATTATAAATATCCACCAAAAAGCAAAGAAGAAAAATAAGCTTATAGTTTTACCCGAAGCGCAAGATAAGCGCGTTCAACAGGCAGCTCAGATTATTCAAAAAGAAAAAATTGCCAGGGTAATACTGTTAGATAAAAATAATTTGGAAGATAATAAAAAGAAAGAGTACGCGCAAGTTTATTATGAATTACAGAAACATAAAGGAATAAGTATTGGTGATGCTGCGAGGGTATTGGAAGAGCCGCTTTATTATGCTGCGTTAATGACGCGCTCAGGAGATAGCGATGGCTTTGTAGCCGGGGCAAGTTATACCACACCCAATGTGGCCAGGGCAGCGATTTATTGCCTGGGGGTTGATGAAAGGATAAGCATAGCTTCCAGTTGCTTTTTGATGTATGTCCCTGATTGTGCGTATGGCCAAGAAGGGGCATTTATTTTTGCGGATTGCGGAATTGTCCCTGAACCGGATGCGCGGCAGCTTGCCTGTATTGCTATTTCAAGCTCGGAGTTAGCTGAAGAGGTTTTTGGCATCCCTCCGCGGGTTGCCCTTTTAAGCTATTCAACTAAAAATTCGGCTAAGGGTAAGTTTGTAGATAAGGTGAAGGAAGCTTTAGATATTGCAAATAAAATGAAACCGGACTTGATGATTGACGGAGAATTGCAGGTGGATGCGGCGATTGTCCCTGAAGTAGCCAGGATTAAAGACCCCGCAAGTAAGTTAGGCGGCAGGGCAAATGTTTTGATCTTTCCGGATTTAGAGGCCGGTAATATCGGTTATAAATTAGTACAGCGTTTAGCAGGAGCCAGGGCAGTAGGTCCTTTGATCGTAGGATTGAATAAGCCCTCAAGCGACCTATCGCGCGGCTGTTCCGTAGAGGATATAGTAGATTGCGTAGCGGTAACAGCATTAAGAGCCAAATAAGCATTTTGCTTTGTGCGCTGTACTCCGTAAACGGTACTCGGTACTAAAAAGATGAAAATACTTGTAATCAACAGCGGAAGTTCGTCTATAAAATACAAGCTTTATGATATGCCTGGGGAGAAAGAAATCTCCAAAGGCGCTATTGAGCATATCAATGAACCCGGCTCAAAGGTTAAGAATCATTACGCGGGACTTAAAATAATTTTGCAAAAAATTAAAAACGTTGATTTAGTCGGCCACCGGGTTGTGCACGGAGCGCAAAATTTTAAAAGGCCAGTGCGCATTAATAACACAGTAATAAATATTATAAAAAATTCTGTTGATATCGCGCCTTTACATAATCCGGCGAATTTATCGGGGATTTTAGCCTGCAGAAGGCTTTTGCCCGGCGTAAAACAGGTGGCGGTTTTTGATACGGCTTTTCATCAGAGCCTGCCTGAATACGCCTATATTTACGGCTTGCCCTACGAATATTACAAGAAATACGGAATAAGAAAATATGGCTTTCACGGCACCAGTCATGAATACGTTGCTTTTGAGGCTGCGCGCAGGCTGAAAAAACCTATAGGAAAATTAAAAATCATCACCTGTCATTTAGGTAACGGCTGCAGCATCACCGCAGTTAACCAGGGCAAGTCAATAGATACGAGCATGGGTTTTACTCCTTTAGAGGGGTTAGTTATGGGTACACGCTCTGGCGACATTGACCCGGCATTAGTAACTTATATCATGCGCAAAAAAAAGCTGAATATTTCTTCGATTGATGATATATTAAATAAAGAAAGCGGCCTGAAGGGGATTTCAGGGATAAGCAACGACATGAGGGTTTTGAAAAAAAGAAGCCAAGGCATGAGGCTGGCGAAATTAGCCATAGATATTTTTGTTTATCGTATAAAAAAATATATCGGCGCATATATTGCGGTTTTAGGCGGGATTGACGCCCTGGTTTTTACCGCTGGAATAGGGGAAAATCAGGAGTTTATCAGGAGGAAAGTTTGTTCCGGAATCGGGAAGTTTTTAAAGAAAAAGCCCCGGATTTTAGTAATTCCCACTAACGAAGAATTAATGATTGCCAGGCAGGCCTATAAACTTGCAAAATAATATAATAAACGATATTAAGATATTTAAATTAAACATTAAGTTAAAGCGAGGGAGAGTATGTTGCGTACGGTTTTAAAATCTAAAATTCACCGGGCGAAGGTTACCGAAACAAACCTTTATTATGAAGGGAGTATAACGATTGATTTTAAGCTCATGCAGAAAGCAGATATTATCGCCGGAGAAAAAGTAGAAGTGCTTAATTTAAATAACGGCTTGAGGCTTGAGACTTACGCTATTAAGGGCAAAGAGTCCAGCGGAGTAATTTGTCTTAATGGCCCGGCAGCCAGGGGGGCGTGCGTGGGGGATGAGGTCATTATTGTAGCTTACGCTATTGCCGAAGATAAAGAAGCGCAGGCAATTAAGCCTAAGGTGGTGAAGGTTGATGAGCGAAACCAGATTAAAGATTAGGATAATCGGAGATAAAGTATTAAGAAGAACGGCTAAGCAGGTTAAAGATGTGCTGCCTGAGCACCGTGAAATCTTAAGCAATATGGCGAAATTAATGTATGAATCTAGCGGTATCGGTTTGGCTGCGCCTCAGGTCGGAATCAGTGAATCGATGATTGTGGTAGATGCAGGCACAGGGTTATATAAATTAATTAACCCCAAAATAGTAAAGAGACAGGGTAGTCAGGCTATAGAAGAGGGGTGTTTGAGTGTGCCTGGAGTTTCCATAAAAGTAAAACGCTCAAAAAAAATTTTAATCAGCGCCCTGGATGAAAATGCCCAGCCGCTTTGCATAGAAGCCGATGATTTACTCTCCTGCGTTTTTCAGCATGAAATAGACCATCTAAAAGGAAAGCTTATCGTGGATTATGCCTCTTTTTTGGATAAATTCAAAATCAAAAAGAAATTAAAAAAACTTGAAAAGGGCAAAGATGGCGGATTGCGCCAACCAAAAGAAAAACCTGGCGAACTGCAACTGTAGCTATGAACCCTGCTTGAGAAAAGGCATATGCTGCGAATGCATAGCGTATCACCTTAAAAACAACGAGGTTCCTGCGTGTTTTTTTCCTGCGGATATCGAGAAAACCTACGACCGCTCAATAAAAAATTTCATCCGGACCAGAAAATGATTGACAGGTTACCGGCGTGGTTTAAGCAGGATTTGCCCACGCAGCATTCTTTATCGCAGCTGCATTTTCTTTCTTCGCTTAAGCTGAATACTGTCTGTAGAGAAGCTAAGTGCCCCAATTTAAGTGAATGTTTCAACAAGTCGCAATTGACTTTCTTGATTTTAGGGGATACCTGCACCAGGAACTGCCGGTTTTGTAATGTAAGAAAAAGCGCTGCTAAGAAGCTGGCCGTGGATTTTGATGAGCCCCAACGCCTCGCCAGCGCCGTAGATAAATTAAAGCTTAATTATGTGATTATTACTTCGGTAACCAGGGATGACTTAGGAGACGCAGGAGCAGGTATTTTTGCCAGGGCAATAGAGTCAATCCATGCAGTTCAAAAAGAGATTAAGGTAGAGCTATTGATCCCGGATTTAAGAGGAAGAATTTCCAGTTTAGAGTCGATTTTAGCTGCCGGGCCTGAAGTAATAGGGCATAATATTGAAACTGTCAGAAGGCTGTATCCTAAACTTAGGCCGCAGGCAAATTATGATTTGTCCATAAAGCTGTTGGCAAATATCAAGAAAATAAATCCTGCTATTGTAACTAAATCCTCTATCATGTTAGGGTTCGCAGAGAAAGAGCAGGAAGTAATAAATACAATGAGAGACTTGAGAAGTGCGGGCTGCGATATATTGACTTTAGGCCAATACCTTG
This sequence comes from Candidatus Omnitrophota bacterium, assembly GCA_003644385.1. Classification (GTDB taxonomy): domain Bacteria; phylum Omnitrophota; class Gorgyraeia; order Gygaellales; family Profunditerraquicolaceae; genus B70-G16. The sequence continues at coordinate 3,445 of QNCD01000035.1, read as the reverse complement.
CTCCTACAAAAAAGCATTATCCGGTTAAAGAGTTTATTTCGCCTGATAAGTTCAGAGAATATCAGAAAATAGGCCTGGATTTAGAATTTAAAGCAGTAGTATCAGGGCCTTTAGTAAGAAGCTCATACCGAGCGCAAGAGGTGTATAATAGTTTAAAAACAATGAATTTTTCAGTTCTCAGCACCCAGCTGATAACTAATCACTAATAGGTTATGCACGATTTAATTATTATTGGAGCTGGGCCAGCAGGTTTAACCGCTGCACTTTATGCAGGCAGGTTCAGGCTGGATACTTTAATTTTTGAAAAGATGTCTGCCGGCGGCCAGGTTATGCTTACTCCCACAATTGAGAATTACCCCGGCTTTCCTGAAGGCATAACTTCCCTGGAATTAATTGATAGGTTTACCAGGCAGATTAAGGATTTGGGCTTGGATTTAGAAAATCAGGAAATAGTTGAGGTCAAGGTTAATTCTGATAAAAGCCCTTTAACTTTCAGCCTGAAAACGCAGCAGGCAATTTATGAAACCAAAAGCATAATTATTGCTACGGGAGCCAAATCCAGGGAATTAGGAGTGGAAGGGGAAGAGAAGTTAATCGGCCGCGGAGTCTCATATTGTGCTACCTGCGATGCGCCACTTTTTAAAAATAAGGAGATTGTTGTGGTTGGCGGAGGCGACCGGGCAGTAGAGGAAGCAATACATTTAGCCAGTTACGCCCAAAAAGTAAACCTGGTGCACAGGCGCGCAAAGTTGCGTGCTTCCAAAATTTTAGAAGAGAAAGCCCGCCAGAATCCGAAAATTAATTTTATTCTAGATTCGGTTGTTGAAAAAATTATAGGGGATAAGAGGGTAGAAACGGTCCAAATAAAGAACACAAAGAATAACGCACAAACTAATATTGACTGTCAGGGAATATTTATCTTCGTGGGGATCAAGCCGGCAACCGTTTTTCTAAAAAACCTCTTGGAGATGGAGGAAAGAGGCTTTATAATTACAGACCAGGAGATGAAGACGTCGCAGGCCGGAATTTTTGCCTGCGGAGACTGCCGTAAAAAAAGTTTATATCAAGTGATCAGCGCTGCCTCAGGCGGGGCAACTGCCGCGGACTCAGCGCATAAATATCTTTTAAATCTGAAATGAAAGTTTATAAGTTTCCCACACGCAATAAAAAATTAAGGGAATGGGTGATTAAGATGGCCCGTTTATGCTCACCTGATGATATTGTCTGGATAGACGGCACAGAGGAGCAGAAAAAAATCCTGCAGCAGGAGGCCTTTGAAACCGGAGAGCTTACTCTGCTTAATCAGGAGAAATTACCGGGTTGTGTCTTGCATCGCACTGCTGTCAATGACGTAGCGCGGACCGAACACTTAACTTTTATCTGCACCAGGGAAAAGCACGATGCCGGACCGACGAATAACTGGATGTCCCCGCAGGCCGCCTATAAAAAAGCAAAAGCGGTCTTTAAAGGCTCAATGAAAGGCCGGACTATGTTTGTGATTCCTTTTTCCATGGGCCCGGTAGGTTCTCCTTTCAGCAAGATCGGCGTAGAATTGACTGATTCGCGTTATGTGGTTTTAAATATGCTGATCATGACCAGGGTAGGAGAAGCGGTATTAAGGCAGCTTGAGCAGGAGGATAATTTTACCAAATGCCTGCACTCAAAAGCAGAGCTCGATATAAATAAGAGGATGATCTTGCATTTTCCGGAAGACAATACTATTTGGAGCGTTAATTCAGGTTACGGAGGAAATGTGCTTCTGGGTAAAAAATGCCTGTCGTTGCGCATTGCCAGTTTCTTAGCCCGGCGTGAACATTGGTTTGCCGAGCATATGTTAATAATGGGCATAGAAGAACCTAACGGCCATATCGAATATATCGCTGCCGCTTTTCCCAGCGCCTGCGGAAAGACGAATTTGGCAATGCTTGTTCCTCCTAAAGGTTTGGCCAAAAAAGGCTACAGGATATGGACCGTAGGCGATGACATTGCCTGGATGCGCGTGGATTCCGACGGTAAACTTTGGGCAATTAATCCGGAAACCGGTTTTTTTGGCGTGGCTCCGAAAACAAATATGCAGACCAATCCGAATATGATGGCCACAATCAAGAAAGACACCATATTTACTAACGTACTTTTAAAGCCGGATTATACTGTCTGGTGGGAGGGGGCTGACGGAGAAGTTCCTCCCAGCGGCATTGATTGGCAGGGCAGGCCCTGGAAACCGGGTATGGTTGACAGTGAAGGAAAGCCGGTTAATGGCGCTCATCCTAATAGCCGTTTCACTACACCTATCACTAATTGCCCCTCGGCATCATTTCGCCTGGACCAGCCCCACGGAGTACCGATTTCCGCAATTATCTTTGGCGGCCGCAGGCAGCACTTAGCGCCATTGGTTTATGAGTCTTTTAATTGGCAGCACGGCGTATTTTTAGGCGCGACCATGGCTTCGGAATTGACTGCAGCACAGGTCGGACAGGTTGGAAAGGTGCGCCGGGACCCTATGGCAATGATACCTTTCTGCGGTTATAATATGGCCTATTATTTTAAGCATTGGTTGGAAATGGGTAAGCGCATGAGCAAGGCACCCAGGGTCTTTTGCGCAAATTGGTTCAGGACCGACGAAAAAGGCAATTTCCTCTGGCCGGGATTCGGGGAAAACCTGCGAGTCTTAGAATGGATTCTTGACCGCTGCAACAATAAGGTGGGCGCAAATAAGACTGACATCGGCTATATTCCTTATCCCACTGATATTGATATGACCGGCTTAGAATTATCAGAAAATTCCCTGGGAAAACTTCTCTACATAGATAAGAAGGCTTGGCTGGAGGAGCTTAAAGGAGTAAAAGCATTTTTTAAACAATTCAAAAAAGACCTCCCCCAGGAGTTATGGCAGGAATGTGAAGAATTAGAAAAGCGCCTGAAAAAAGGATAATATTTAAGATGGATAGCGCAACTGTTCTATCTACTGACTTTAAGGGCTTAAAGCTTTTTAAACGCGGCAAGGTCAGGGATGTTTATGATTTAGGGAGTGAGCTTTTAATCGTTTCGTCGGATAGGATTTCCTGTTTTGACGTGGTTTTACCCAGCGGAATACCCAATAAAGGCAAGGTTTTGACCGGCATCTCCTGCTTCTGGTTTGACTTTCTTAAAGATGTTATTGCGAATCATTTTATCACTAACGAAATAAATAAGTATCCCGGAGAATTAAAGAAATACGAAGAGCACTTAATGGGCCGCTCCATGCTGGTTTATAAAACCAGGCCTATTCCCGTTGAATGCGTGGTTAGGGGATATTTGTCCGGTTCCGGATGGAAGGAGTATAAAAAAAGCCAGTCTGTTTGCGGAATCAAGCTTGACAGCGGGCTTCTGGAATCATCGCAATTGCCTGAACCCATATTTACTCCTTCGACAAAAGCAGACAGCGGCCACGATATGAATATAAGCC
>QNCD01000034.1 GCA_003644385.1 Candidatus Omnitrophota bacterium | reverse complement strand
GTTATAAAAGAGCGCATATTGATGCAAAATTATTTAGCTTTCTTGAGAGTATGAGCTTTGCTTATGAGGCAGCAGATCTGGCAATTTCCCGGGCAGGAGCAACTTCGCTGGCAGAATTGATATTCTATGGGATACCGGCAATACTTATTCCCTATCCTTTTGCGTACAGTCATCAGTCGGCAAATGCCCATGTATTAGAAAAGACAGGGGCCTGCGTGGTAATTCCGGATGCCCGGCTGGATAAAGGCACCCTGGTTGAAGTTTTCGGAGAGCTGGTTAGAGAAAGGGATAAACTTAAAGTAATGCGTAAAAACTATGAAAACTTCCGCCGCCATCAATCGGCTGATTTATTAATCAAGGAGGCAACAGATTTATTAAAATGAAAAAGACTGTTTTATTATTACTCATACTTTTATGCTTTTTTCATTCGGGCAGTTCTGAATCAAAGAATTGGCATGAAAAGAGAAGTACTCACTTCATAGTATATTTTAGAAACGCCCCTTTAAAATTCGTTTATAAAGTTATTGATAAAGCCGAAGATTATTACCGGGATATTGCCGACAGCCTGGGTTTTCGCCGTTATCAATTCTGGCTTTGGGAGAACCGCGCTAAAATTTATATTTACGACGAAGCGCAAGGATATCAACAGGCAACCGGAAGCCCTAAGTGGTCTTACGGGCACGTAATGCCGAGAGATAAAATCATACATTCTTTTTATAATGAACGCAGATTTATCGACCAGATATTGCCGCATGAGTTAGGGCATATAATCTTCAGGGAATTTGTCGGCTTCGAAAACACCTCTATACCTTTATGGTTGGATGAGGGAGTAGCCTGTTATCAGGAATTCCGCAGGCGACCCACAGCTGACGCAATAGTGAGGGCAGCAATAGAAAAAGGAAAATTTATAGATTTAGAAAGGCTTTCTTCTTTTACCTCGCGGTCAATGGCGGACGATGAGACCGTACAGGTTTTTTACGCTGAATCGGTTAGCTTAATTGCTTTTTTAATTGCCGAATACGGCAATGACAGGTTTGTAGTTTTTTGCAGAAGATTGCGCGATAAAAAAGATTTCCTGGAAGCCTTGAAAGCAAGTTTTCGAGTGGAAGGCCTCAAGCAGCTGGAAGAGGCCTGGAAAGATTACCTTTTTAGATAAGTGGATAAAAATGCGTAAAGAACATTATCATTTGATCGGAATTGGCGGCATTGGTATGAGCGCGATTGCCAAACTGCTTATGCGCAAGGGCATAAAAGTAAGCGGCTCGGATATTAAAGAAAATACAATAATCCAGCAGCTCAAGGAAAAAGGTGCTCAGACCAACATCGGCCACAGTGCCAATAATATAAAAGGTGCAGATTTAATAATATATTCTTCTGCAATTAAGCAGGATAATCCGGAACTTAAAGAGGCACAAAGATTAAAGATACCTTTAATAAGGCGCGCCGAAGCACTGGCTAAGCTCATGCAAGATAAAACAGTTATAACCGTAACCGGAAGCCACGGTAAAACCACTACTTCATGCCTTGCCTCCTGCCTTTTATTTAATGCCGGGTTTCGTCCCACCATAGCTGTAGGTGGGCTTCTGCAAAACCTGGATACTAACGCCTGCCTGGGAGAAGGGGATTTCTTTATAGCCGAAGCAGACGAATCAGACGGCTCATTCTTGTGTTATCATCCTGAATATTCAATAATCACGAATATAGATTTTGAACACCTGGACTATTATTCGACATTTGAAAACATGACCGCCAGTTTTGCAAAATTTATTGACCAGACGGATAGAAAAGGATGTATTTTTGCCTATAAAAGCGATTATAATTTAATGCGTTTATTGAAGGGCTATAAATATAAATATATTACTTTTGGTCTAAAAACAGATGCGGATATCTATCCTAAAAACATAAACTTGAAGTTCCCGAACAGCGAATTTGATTGTTTCTATAAAAATAAATATGTGGCCGGGTTTTCGCTCGGCTTGGCCGGCGAGCATAATATTTTAAATTCCCTTTCAGTAATTGCCTTGGGTCTGGAGTTGGGTATAAATACGACAAAGATTGCGCAGACATTAGAGGGGTATAAGGGGACACTCAGGAGAATGCAGATAAAATTTAATAAAAAAAAATATATGGTGATTGATGATTATGCACACCATCCAACCGAAATAAAAGCTACGCTTTCGGCGATAAAAAATTTAGAAGCCGGCAGAATGATTGTCGTATTCCAGGCTCACCGTTATAGCCGTACGAAATTATTGATAGATGAATTCGGTAAGTGCTTTGATTTAGCAGACTATATTATCATAACGGATATTTATCCGGCCGGAGAGCTGCCGATTAAAGGCATAGATGCCGAACTTATATTTAATAGGTTAAAAGAGAATTATCCGGATAAAAAAATAGTTTTACTTCCCAGGGGAAAAATAGTAGCCCATACTTTAGAGAATATCAGGCAGCGCGATATAGTGGTCACCATAGGCGCAGGAGATATCGGAAAGACTTGCGATGAGCTTGTGCAGGAGCTTAAAAGGAAGAATTAAGATTAACGAGCCCTTGAAATACCATACCACTTTTAAGTTGGGCGGCCCTGCCCAGTTTTTTGCCGAGCCCAGGAATTATCAGGATTTGAAGTCATTATTGGGGTTAGTTAAAGTTCATAGAAAGAACCTGCATGTGTTGGGTTTAGGCAGCAACATACTTGTTTCGGATAAAGGGGTTAAGGGTGTAGTTTTAAGTTTGAATTCCCCCTTTTTTAAAAAAATCTCTTTTAAAAATAATTATTATGTAGATATTTCGGCAGGGGCAACGCTTAGTAGGGCAGTCCGTTTATCAGCAAAGAGAAGTTTATCTGGCTTAGAGTTTCTCTCTGGTATCCCGGCTAGTTTAGGCGGGGCTTTAGTTATGAATGCAGGGGTGACTCGCAGGAAAAAAACCGGCAGAGTAGTTTCGATGAATATAGGCGATATCGTAAAAGAGGTCACAGTCATGGACTGCGAAGGTAATATTAAGACTTTGAAAAAAAAAGATATTAATTTCAAATACCGCTATAGCGAACTTTCAAAATACATAGTTTTAAAAGCGCGCTTTCTTTTAAAGAAAGACGGTAAGAGAAGAATTAAAAACCGGATAAAAGATTTTCTCAGTTGGCGCAAGATAACTCAGGAGCAGGCCTCAAGCGCCGGCTGCATATTCAAAAATCCAGCAGGCAAATACGCGGGAAGATTAATTGATCGCTGCGGATTGAAAGGGAAAAAGGTGGGCGGGGCTCAAGTTTCATTAAAGCACGCAAATTTTATCATAAATAAAGGTGGTGCAAAAACCGAAGATGTCTTGAAATTAATTTATTTAATGAGAAAAAAAGTAAAAGAAAAATTTAATGTTGATTTAAAGCTAGAAGTAAAAATATGGCGATGAAGAACTTCATAACGTCACAAGGTCATAACTTCACAAGTTTAAAAAATTTAGGAAAGATCGGAGTTATAATGGGCGGGTTGTCTTCAGAGCGCGATATATCCTTGAAGTCAGGAGAGGCAGTGTATAACAACTTGAAACAAGCTGGTATTGAAGTAGTCGCGATTGACATAGAGACGGAAAATAGCGGAGAAAATATCCGCCTACTAAAAGATGCCAAAATAGATTGCGCATTTCTGGCATTACACGGACGCTTTGGCGAGGACGGCCAAATTCAGCAAATTTTAGAAGATTTAAATATTGCCTATACCGGCTCAGGTGTAGAGGCGAGCAGATTGGCAATGGATAAAATTGCTTCCCGCCAGGTTTTTAAATCCGCAGGGTTAAACGTCCCAAACTATAGAGAGATTATCAGCTTGCAAGCAGACGCTAGCGAAAATTTAGAAAATTTTAACTTCCCATTGGTAATAAAACCGGTTACGCATGGTTCCAGCATTGGTTTATCTATTGTGGATAAGGCTGAGCATTTCAAAGTCTGCCTTAGAGAGGCCTTTAAATTCGATAAAAGGGTTATTATCGAAGAATATATAGCAGGCAGGGAGATAACAGTAGGCATATTAGATCAAGAGGCTCTACCGGTGATTGAAATCATTCCGAAGAAAAGATTTTTTGATTTCGAGGCGAAATACTCTCTTGGCTCAACGGAATATATTGTTCCGGCAAAATTAGAGAGGGAAATCACAACGCAAATTCAGATGGCCGGTTTGTCCGCACATAAATCTTTAGGCTGCTACGGCTGTTCCCGCGTTGATATGATTTTAGGAAAAGATAATCTTCCTTTTATTCTGGAGGTAAATACTATCCCCGGATTAACCGAAACAAGCCTCCTGCCAAAAGCAGCCAAGGCGAAGGGGGTAAGCTTCGCTGAATTATGTATTAAGCTTATACAGCTTGCTTATGAAAAAACGTAAACATAATATTTTTTTATTTAGGCTGGGGCTGATTTTAGTTGTTATTGCCCTTTTATATTCTCTATTCGCGTATTTGATAAAGTTATCCAAAGCCCACGATTATTTTAAAATTAAAAAAGTTATTGTACGCGGCGAGGAGGAAGGGCTTTTTTCATATCTGGAAGGACAAAACATATTTGACATAGACCTTAAAAAAGAGTCCGAATACATTTTAAATCTCTACCCCTCATACAAGAAAATCAGAATGATTAAGATGTATCCTGACCGCTTATATATAAGTTTTATAGAGAGAGAACCATTGGCTTATGTTAAACTATACCGCAACTTCTGCGTGGACAGCGATTTAGTACTCTTTGATTTACCCCCCAAAAGACGCGGGCTAGAGCTTCCTCTAATCGAGGGGCTGGAAACAAAAATATTTGGCGTAGAAGCCGGTAAACGGTATAATAACCAGGAGCTTGCTTTAGCCATATCAATGATACAAGCGGCTTCAGGCAACAGGGTATTAAAAGAGTATTTTATCGAAAAAATAGATTTATCGGATGCTTATGTCGTACGCTGTTTATTCTCCTCCGGCAATGCTTCGCCGCGCGCCACTTATAGATACAATAAAAGATCCGTAACCTTTGAGATAAAGCTTAGCAGCGAAGATGTAGTGCGGAAAATAAAAATTCTTGCCGGCATACTCGCCAGGATGGAGAACGACTTAGGGGCAATAGAATATATCGACTTGAGGTTTAAAGAACCGGTAATAAAATTTAAGTGAGGACATGACTTAGCGAGCACAAGCGAAGCTAAGTTATTCGTCCGAAGTTACCCCAGCCTTCCCAAGAAAAGTATAAAAACTATACAAAGGAAGGGGGGTAATTCGCGTATACAACTTATTCACACTTTCAGTGTTCGTAAGTTGTGCGCTCATTAAAGATGCTAAATAACTATATTTGCGCACTTGATATCAGTTCCAGTAAAATCGCGGCAGTAGTTTGCGAAATTAAAAGAAAACGTATTGTAAATATATTTTTCGAATACCTGCCCGCCAGGAATATTTTAAGGAGAGGCTCGATTTTAAACTCCGTAGAGCTGACTGCAGTAATCAGCAAAGTTTTAAAAAACCTTAAAAATAAGTCGAAATTAAAAATTAAATCCGTATGCATAAATATTTCAGGCCAAGGCATAGTTACAAAACACAGCCACGCCATAATTCCTCTTGCAGAGCGGGGAAGCCGGATTATAACGAATTTTGATATCAAGGAAGTTAATGAGCAGGCCAGAATATTAGGCTCAAATTTAGAAGAGGAAATTATCCATCAGGTACCTAGCGTATATACCGTAGATTCAGGAACCAGTGTCTTAAACCCCATAGGATTATATAGCCATAAATTAGAGGCGGATTTATATTTGATTTGCGCCAGATTATCTTCAATCCAAACGCTGGCGCATATAGTAGCTCAGGCGGGATACGAAATAAAAGATCTGTTTTTTTCCGGATATACTACCAGTAGGCTGCTCTTTAACGAAGAGCAGGACAGCAGAATCAACATAATCTGTGATATAGGCAGCGACGTTACCGAGTTGATTGTTTTTAGAAACAAACGCCTTTCTGAGATTAAAATAGTTCCTGCCGGAGGAGATGATCTTACAGAAAGCTTAAGCCGGGATTTTAAAATATCATTCGAATTAGCACAGGAAATAAAGGAATCTTACGCGATAGCCGGTAATTATAATCATATGGGCGAAGAGGAAGTTTTAATAAAAAAAGACCATTTTTATAAACCGTTAAACAGAAAAAGAATTTCTGAAATAGTAAGTTCCCGGGCGCTTGAGATCTGTCAAATGATAAAAGAAAGCCTTAAAGAAGAACTGGGCCGGGATGGTTTTGGAGAATTTATAGTTGTGGGAAGAAGTATTATGCTCGAAGGCTTTTTAGAATTGTTAGAGCAGGATCTGGGCGTTCCAGTTAAAGCCGGCCGGGTAAAAGACAATGAACTTCTGCACTTATTGAATAAAAATTCACTGCTTTCAAGGCAGAAGTATTTAACTTATCTTACCGCTTTAGGCATGCTTGAGGAGGCCTTACGGATTAAAGATTCGCAGGGTATTTTCAGTATTGGCCTTTCCGAAAATCCTTTCCATAAGATAATGGCTAAGGCTAAAGAAATATATCAGGAATATTTTTAAACTCCAGCCACAGCTTAAAGTGATCTGCCAATGATTATGGCGGGCAATTTATACTTTTGTTTGACCCGTTACTTTTCTGAGGTATAATATTCTACAATTGAAAGAGTTATTTTTAATACCGTGTCTAAGATTAAAGATAGAATTTTTGAAATACGCAGACGTATATCAAATATCTGTTCTAAAATAAACCGTGATCCCGCTTCAATTACTATCGTAGCTATCAGCAAAGGTAGAACTCTTGAACAGATAAAGGAGGTAACTGAAGCAGGCATTAGCGATATTGGCGAAAATAGAGTTAAGGAAGGCGTTTTAAAGTTCACTCGGTATTCCGTATCCGATTCTTCGTGTTCTGTGAAATGGCATATGGTAGGACATCTACAGACAAATAAAGTTAAGCAGGCAGTTGGAATATTTGACCTTATTCATTCAGTAGATAGTTTGCGCTTAGCTATTGGAATAGATAAGCAGGCTGCCAGGATCAATAAAATACAGGATATTTTGCTTCAGATAAGTACTTCCGGAGAGACTACTAAATTCGGATTAAAACTCAAGGGTTGCCTTGAGGTTATAAAAAAAATAGCAGAATTAAAAAATCTTAATATAAAGGGTCTGATGACAATTGCTCCGTTGTTTGATGCTCCTGAAAAAACACGTCCCTATTTCAAGCGCTTAAGAGAGCTAAAAGATGAAATTACCCGCTACTCGATATTGCCTACTCCGTATTCAATATTATCAATGGGTATGACTGATGATTTTGAAGTAGCTGTAGAAGAGGGCGCTGATATGCTCAGGTTAGGCAGAGCTATATTCGAAGGTTAAATGCGCATGTTAAAATTTCTTAGAAAAAAAATCGGTATAATCGGAGCGGGAAATATGGGTTCTGCGCTGGCACAGCGTTTACGATTAGAGTACCGTATTTTTATATTCGATAAAGACAAATCCAAACTCCAGCAGCTTAAAGGGGTAAACGTGGCCCAGAGTGGTTCAGATTTGATAAAAAATGCGGATGTTGCGATATTAGCGGTTAAGCCTACTGACTTCCGGGATTTATTGCTTGAAATCAAAAAGGCTGTCAGAGCAAAATTGCTCATTTCAATTGCCGCAGGAATAAAGACAGGCTATATTGAAAAAATTGTTCCGGAAGCAAGAGTAATAAGGGTAATGCCGAATATTGCCTCCAGAATCGGGAAGGGAATAAGTTGTATATGCCAGGGTTCCTCATCAAACAGAAAAGATTTAAAGATCGCTAATAAGTTATTTAAGTTTTTAGGCAAAACTTTTATTTTTGAAGAAAAAATGATGGATGCGGTGACTTCGGTTTCCGGTAGCGGGCCGGGTTTTTGGGCGGCGCGCCTTGAAAATATGCCTAAGGATAAATGGCAGGAGTTCAGCGTTAAAATCTTTATTCCGGAGTTTACAAAAGCAGCGCAAGGAGCGGGTTTTTCCAGCGAGCAGGCTTTTGAGCTCGCTACTTTGACTACCTGGGGTGCTTTGGCAACTACAGAGGTTTGGCATATCACGCCCCAACAATTGAAAGATATGGTCGCTTCCAAGGGCGGGACAACCGAGGCCGGCTTAAAAGTGCTTGCTAGCGGCGGAACGCTGGAGGAAGCTGTTCTAGCTGCAAAAAAAAGGTCAGAGGAATTATCTAAAGAGGGGTAAGTTATGGCAAAGATTGGAATTATCGGCGGAAGCGGTCTGTACAAGATAGAAGGATTTAAGGACGCTTGGCAGGTTGAGGTTGAGACTCCCTTTGGCGAGCCTTCGGATAAATTAACCGTAGGAATACTTGAAGGTAAAGAAGTTGTCTTTCTGCCGCGCCATGCAGCAGGGCATCGTATATCGCCGAGCGAAATAAATTACCGGGCAAATATTTATGCCATGAAGAAATTAGGCGTAGAAAGGATTATATCGGTTACTGCCTGCGGCAGTTTAAAAGAAGAATTTAAGCCTTTGGACTTTGTAGTGGTAGATCAGTTTGTTGACCGCACTAATCAGGCCCGTAAGATGACTTTTTTTGACCGGGGAATAGTCGCTCACATTGTTTTTGCGCATCCAATCTGTAGTGAGTTAAGCAGCGAGATTTACAAGGCGGGGGAATCTTTAGAATTAAGCATACATAAAAAAGGTACGTATATTAATATGGAAGGCCCTGCCTTTTCCACCTTGGCTGAATCCTGCCTTTATCGCAGCTGGAATATAGATATAATCGGAATGACTAATATGGCGGAGGCAAAATTAGCCAGAGAAGCGGAAATTTGCTATTCTACTTTGGCTGCGGTGACAGATTATGACTGCTGGCATCCGGCACACGAAAGTGTAACCATAGATATGGTAATCGAGAATTTAGGCAGGAACATCGAAAATGCAAAAAAAATACTGCTGGCAACGATAAAGAATCTTCCGCCAGAAAGAAAATGCGCCTGCAAAGATGCGCTTAAATATGCAATCATAACCGACAAAAAACTTATTCCCGATAGAGTTAAAAAAGATCTGGATGTTATTATAGGAAAGTATATAAAAATAGAAAATAACCAATAACCAAGCAGCAATAACCAAATATTTGGTGTTTGCCTGCCTGCCGGCAGGCAGGGGATTTGTTAATTGGTTATTAAATAAAATATGGATTACAAATCTACACTTAATCTACCTAAAACCGAATTTCCAATGAAGGCAAACCTTCCAGATAAGGAGCCTCTTATCCTAAAGAGCTGGCAGGATAAGAATATATACAGTTTAATTTGCGCTAAGTCCGCGGGTAAAAAGAAATATATACTCCACGACGGCCCTCCTTATGCTAACGGAGACATACATATAGGGCACGCCTTGAATAAAATTCTTAAAGATATCATTGTAAAGTTTAAAACTATGTTCGGGTTTGACGCTGCTTATGTTCCCGGTTGGGATTGCCACGGTCTACCGGTAGAGCACCAATTATTTAAGGAATTGAAAATAAATAAAAATCAAATCAGCCAGATAGATTTTCGTAAACAAGCCCATGATTATGCGCTTAGGTATGTTCATATACAGAAGGAAGAATTTAAACGACTCGGTGTTTTTGGGGACTGGGAAAATCCTTACCTGACGTTATCTTACGATTACGAAGAAGCGATAGTCAAGTCATTGAGCTTACTGAAGCAGAGAGATTACATCTACCGGGGATTGAAGCCGGTAAACTGGTGTTTCAAATGCGAGACTGCATTGGCTGAGGCTGAGGTAGAATACGAAGAACATACCTCGCCTTCGATATATGTAAAATTTAAGTTAGAAAAAAACAGGATTTTTAAAAAGGATATTTTCGCTGTTATCTGGACGACTACCCCCTGGACTCTGCTTGCTAATGTGGCGATAGCAGCGCATCCGGAATTTAACTACGCGCATTATGAAACCGATAAGGGCGATTTGTTAATTGCTGAATGTAGGCAGCAGGAACTTTCTTCAATAGGCCTCAGAGAGATTAGAAAAATAGAAAGTTTTAAGGGTAAAGATTTAGAAGGGTTAATTTATACTCATCCTTTTGTACAAAGAAAAGGCAGTTTAGTGCTTGCGGATTATGTTTCCGCTGAAGAAGGAACCGGATTGGTGCATACTGCTCCTGGCCATGGAAACGAGGATTATTTGACCGGCCTAAAATATAAGTTAGACACGGTTATGCCGGTGGATAAACAGGGCAAATTTGACCATACAGCAGGTGAGTTTAAAGGCCAGAATGTTTACCAGGCGAATGCGGCTATTATAGATAAGTTGAAACAACTCGGTATTTTGCTTTTTGAAACTACAGTAAAGCATTCTTATCCGCATTGCTGGCGGTGTAAGGCGCCGATTATCTTCAGGGCTACCCGGCAGTGGTTTTTAGGAATTGACAGGCAAGGCTTGAGGAGAAAGGTCCTTAAGACTATCGAAAAAAATATTCAATGGATTCCCGAATCGGGTAAAGAGCGCATCCGCACTATGGTAAGCTTAAGACCGGACTGGTGTCTTTCCCGCCAAAGATTCTGGGGTGTTCCGATTCCGGCTATTACCTGTAATAATTGCAGGGAGGAAATCCTAGAAGTAAGGGTTATAGAAAATTTTGCCAAATTTGTGGCTAAAGAAGGAACAGATAGCTGGTTTAAGAGAGAATTAAGCGACTTTCTGCCCAGGGATTATCATTGTCCTATCTGCAAGGAAGATAGTTTTTCCAAGGGAACGGATATTCTGGATGTCTGGTTTGATTCCGGGGTTAGTCATCAGGCAGTCCTAAAGAAAAGAAAAGAGTTGGAGTTTCCCTCTGCCCTTTACCTAGAGGGTTCTGACCAGCACAGGGGGTGGTTTCAGTCTTCTTTGATTCCGGCCATATGTATTGATGGGCAATCACCTTTTAAAGCTGTACTCACCCACGGCTTTGTAGTAGATGCCGAGGGCAAGAAAATGTCCAAATCTCAAGGAAACGTTATTTCTCCCCAGGATATTATTAAAGATTACGGCGCGGATATTTTGAGGTTATGGGTTGCTTCAAGCGATTACAACGAGGATATAAGAATTTCGCCGCAGATTCTGGCCAGGTTATCAGAGGCCTACCGGAAGATAAGAAACACCCTGAGGTTTATTTTAAGCAACCTTTTCGATTTCGATCCCGATAAAAATAAAAAAAGTTATGAAGAACTAAGAGAAATAGATAAATGGCTGCTTTTTAAGTTGGAGCAACTATTGGAAAGCGTAAGCTGTAAGTATGAGGCATTTCAGTTTTATAAGGCTTACAAGGAAATTTATGAATTTTGTAACCAGGAACTTTCGATGTATTATCTGGATATGGTTAAGGGCAGGCTCTATACCTATGCCGCTGACTCCAGCCAAAGAAGAGCTGCGCAAACCACTATCTTTGAGGTTTTGAATGTCCTGGTACGGATAATTTCTCCGATATTGGTATTTTCCTCTGAGGAAGTCTTTGAACATATGCCTAAAGATAAAGAGAGCGCAAAAATTAGCAGCGTTCACCTTTTAAGTTGGCCTGAGAAAAATCCTTTATTCAGTAGGGGCGAAAAAATTGAAGAAAAATTTAAAGTAATTTTTGGTCTGATCGCCGATATTACTTTGGCTTTAGAAGAAAAGCGCTCGCAGGGAATCATCGGCAGTTCATTCGATGCTAAAATAAAATTATTGACAAACGACCAAAATCGTTATAAATATTTAGAAAGCTTTAAAACCGACCTTTGTGAGATATTTAAGGTCTCAAGCGTAGAAGCTGTATTTGAAAAAGATATAAAAGCTGATAAAGAAAAGGGCTTGAATAAAAGCGCTTATCCTGACATCATCATAGAGGTTAAAAAAGCCGAAGGCGAAAAATGCCAGCGCTGCTGGAATTATTCTACCTCGGTAGGCAAGGATAAAGAATACATTGCGCTTTGCGAAAAATGCATTCTAGCCATAGGGGGAAAATAAATTGTGCCGAAAATTAAAAATTAAAAAACAGAGCCGCCGTGATCCCGAAGCGGCAGTAAGAAAATCAGGAAATTCGGGAAAGAGGAAATTCAACAAGAAAGACGTACTTTATTTTCAAAAACTCATTTTAAAGATGAAAGAGGAAATTTTAGACGGGATAAAGCACATAAGCGAAGATATATTAAAGAAATCCCAAAAGGACGCCGCAGGCGATATCTCAGGATATACTTATCATATGGCTGATGTGGCCACCGATACCTATGATAGAGAATTTTCTTTGGGCTTAGCTTCCAATGATAGGAAGATGATGTACGAACTTGAAGATGCCCTCAAAAGAATAGAAGAGGGGACGTTCGGTACCTGCGAAGATTGTAAAAATACCATTTCAAAAAGCAGATTAAAAGCTGTTCCTTACGCGCGGCTTTGTGTTAAGTGCCAAGAAAAGAAAGAAAAATCCTAATATCCCTCTTTGATGATTTTTATCATCATATTTATCGTCCTTTTTTTAGACCAGCTTACCAAACTCATTGCTACTAATAATTTGATATTAAATAAAAGCTTTCCCGTAATAAAAGGGATTTTCCATTTTACTCTTGTCTATAACCGCGGCGCAGCCTTTGGGCTTCTTAAAGGGCAGATTCCTTTATTTGTATTTACTTCTATATTTGCGATTATTTTAGTCTTACTGGCAATCAGGGATTACAAAGAAAAAAAAATTTCTTTACAGGTTTTTGCTTTAAGCCTCATTCTTGCCGGCGGCCTGGGCAACCTTATCGACCGTATCTTTTTAGGGTATGTGGTTGATTTTCTGGATTTTCGCATTTGGCCGGTATTCAATATTGCCGACAGCGCTATAACTATCGGAGCGGTACTTTTGGGTTGGACGATTCTTAAGGGAATGAAATAATGGGCAGCAGGTTGCAAAGTCACAAGGCCACAAGCAGTTAGCAAAAAACAGCTTTAGTTCTTAAGAATTTTTACTTTAATTATTTGATATAATCTTCTGACTTGGTGACTTGGCGCCTTTGTGACCCCAAATATTAATCAATACAAAATGTATCCAATTATCTGCAAAATCGGACCATTTACAATTTACTCCTACGGCCTTATGCTTGCTATTGCTTTTATTGTTGTTTCTTGGCTGGTAACCAAAAGGGCTAAAAAAGAAAATATCAAACTGGATTTTATTTTTGATTTTTTATTCCTGGTTTTTATTTTAGGCATAATAGGAGCCCGCCTTTTTTTTGTTATTGAAAATTCAGGTTATTATGTAAAACATCCTTCGCAGATAGTTATGTTGAATTACGGAGGGCTCTCCTGGTACGGCGGCTTGCTCGCCGGAGTGACCACTGCGATAATATATTTAAAGAAGAAAGGCCTTTCAGTTTATAATACTCTAGATTTGGTTATTCCGTTTTTGGCTTTGGGCCAGGCGATAGGAAGAACCGGATGCCTGTTAAACGGGTGTTGTTATGGAAAGGCCTCTAGATTCGGTATATATTTCCCGGTACACGACGCAGTTTTAATTCCTACCCAACTTTATTCTTCTCTTCTTTTAATCCTAATCTATATCTTTTTAAGATATGTACAAGAGAGGCCGCACAGAAAGGGTGAGATATTCTTTTCTTACCTGGCGCTTTATTCCTTGATGAGGTTTATCATGGAATTCCTGCGCGCGGATAACCCGGTCGTATTCTCAGGGTTAACCTTATTTCAGGTATTAAGCCTTTTGATATTTCTGCTTTCATCTCTTAAGCTGTTAATGATTAAAAAGCGTAAAGTAAATGAAAGAATATAGGTTAGAAGTCTTGCCTGAAAATGAAGGAAAGCGCCTGGATATATGCATAATGGATTTTTCTCAAAAAAATAATCTTGGGTTTTCGCGCACCTTTGTGCAGAAATTTATTAAAAACGGATCTGTTGAATTAGAAGAGCTGCTTCCCGGGGGAAAAAAAGTTTCACTAAAGCCGCACTATAAATTAAAATCCGGCCAGCGGCTGCGCATACACATAGAGGGTAAAAAAGAACTGTCCCTGGCTGCCGAAAATATACCATTGGAGGTCGTTTACGAAGATAATGATCTGGCAGTAATAAATAAGCCTTCGGGTCTGGTCGTACACCCTGCCCCGGGCAATCTTAAACATACCCTGGTAAACGCCCTGCTGTACCGTTTTAACGAATTATCGGATATTAATCCCGCAAAGCCTGGTATTGTACACAGATTGGATAAAGAGACATCAGGATTAATCGTTATAGCGAAGAATAATTACGCCCACCTTCGGCTTAGCCGGCAGTTTGCCAAACACAGCATCCAGCGTATTTACGTTGCCCTGGTAAAGGGCAAGATGGAATTCCAGGAGCATGTAATCGAACTACCCATCGGCCGGCATCCTTATAAAAGGAAAAATATGTCCGTAGGTTTTAACGAATCCGCCAAATACGCAAAGACTTATTACCGTACTTTAAAACGAACGCCGGCTTTTAGCGTTCTGGAACTTAAGCCTTATACAGGAAGAACGCATCAATTAAGAGTACACCTTGCTTAC
>QNCD01000033.1 GCA_003644385.1 Candidatus Omnitrophota bacterium | reverse complement strand
CTCTTTATCGGTCTCAGGTTGCTTATTCTAAATATATGAGGATAAAATTAACTTTAATTTTATTATTTTTCACAGGTTTAATCTCTTTTCCCGGCACACTGCTTTATGGCAAATTAGACTGGCAGGAGCATTCTACTGCCCACTTTATAATCTATTATCAAAAGGATATAGCTGAGGAATATATAGAACAGGTGGCAGAAAAGGCAGAGGAATATTATTATGCTATTGCTGATAACTTGAGTTTTAAGCGCCATGACGCCTGGACCTGGGATAACCGGGCTAAGATTTACATCTTTAAAGATAAAGAGCAGCTTGAGCAAGAAACAGGCAAAAGGCGCTGGCACGGAGGAACTGTCGCTATCCGCAAAAAAATCATCAAAACTTATCCCTGGGCCGAAGGTTTTTTTGACCGGCTTCTTCCCCATGAATTGGGGCATATCATGTTCCATGAGCTGGTAGGCTTCAGGAATAATATACCTTTATGGCTGGATGAAGGTGTAGCAATGATGCAGGAAAAGAAAGATATGGAGACTTACTCGCTATTATTTAGAGACCTGTTAAAAACCAGCCACCCCATTCCCATCGAGAAACTGCATGTTATAACTCCCAGGACTTTAATCGTCCCTGAGATATTTTACTGTCAGTCAGCCAGCATCGTAGATTTTCTTTTAACTCAATTTGAAAAAAAAGATTTTTTCCGTTTCTCTAAATACCTTAAAAGCGGTAAGAGCGCAAAAGAGGCTTTAGCCGAGGTTTATGATTTTGATGATTTAGGCCAGTTGCAAGAGGCTTGGCTTAGATATTTGGACGATTTAGGTTAAATTCAACCTTTCTGTTAAGGGGAGGCATAATGCAAAAAAATATTTTATTCAAGGGTTTTATCAGGTTAGCTATAATATTATATATTTTTATCTGGATAGGGATGGGGATAAGGAATTTCTATATGAAAAGCGTAAATTTTTATTTGGTAGAAAGGCAATTTTCTCCCTATTTGGGCTCCTTTCCTTCTAAAAATGATTGGTGCTTTATCATCGCGGATGAAGAATTTTTATCGAAGACAGAAGCTGAAAGAAAAATGTTTGCAGAAAGTTTTTTTGATAAAGTGATGAAGGAGTCGGTTGCGTTGTGCGGTTACGATACTCTGGAATTTAAGGATTGGTTCCTTGCTTACGCTGCTTCTAATGTAGAGTCTATACCGCTTAAGGAGTATCAATATGGCTCTCAGAAATTAAAATTCCGCGACGTTGATTTAAGCAATATGCCGCATAGAAAAATGCAATATTTTTTCCTGGACAGGAAAGTCTTCATATATGCTTTCCTGGGGTTATTGATTTTTTATTTACCTGTACTTCTGATTGTTATTTTAAGCCGCTGGATTTATTTGGAATTCAGAAAGCAGGGCTAAAAGGATGATGGCTGCTTCAGGCATCATGAATGACATGAATGAAAAAACAGATTTTGCTTTATTTTTTTAAAAAAAGTGTTATAATTATGCGCAAAAGGAGGCAAAAGGCATGGATAAGAATAAAATGAAACGCAAGATTTTGAGGTTATGGAAGTCAGGTAAAAAAGATATCAACCGCATACTGGAAGACACTTCATTATTGATCAAGGACGGCGAGAAGCACTTGAAAAAAGTAACCAAGAAAACAGAGAGGAATATAGAAAAATTAGTCCTTTCCCTGAAGAGAAAGAAATTATATTACGAACTCGGAGAATCTATAGCTAAAAGCGGTGGCAAAAAGAGTAAAAAAACCTCTAAGTTAATGTCTCAAATTAAAAATATTGGAAATAGTATCAAAAAAATAAGATAAGCGGGAAGTACCTCGGGAAAGATTTTGAATTATTTAATTGCGGCCGCGCCGGAATCACGGACAGAGAAAAGCGCGGCCTTTTCTTCTAGGTTGCACAGGTTCTAAACTTATTGCCCTCTCGTCTAATGGTAGGACGACTGGCTCTGGACCAGTTAGTCGTGGTTCGAATCCACGGGGGGCAGCTTCAAGCTCGGCTCTTATAAATTTATTATTAATGACTTGGGGACCCGGACCGGGGATTTGCGCGGGTGGTGAAATGGCAGACACGCTACTTTGAGGGGGTAGTGGGGGAGACCCTGTGAGAGTTCAAATCTCTCCCCGCGCACTAAATTAATTTTTTAAAATATATTTAGCAAATAAATCTGGCAGGGTTTAAGAGACGGCTTTGCGCTGGTCCTTTACGTAATTACTCTTTTCAATACTTTTAGCATAGGCTTTTAATTCTGCACCAATTTCTCCAACCTGGGCAACATGTTCTATATTTCTGGCCTCGCTGGTAACCACGCCGATAGAAACAGTAATCAGAGCAACTTTTTGCTCTTGGCCTTTACGGTCATGGGCAAGGATATATCCTTTTTTCCTATCATCTTCGTTATAAAAAGAAGGAGCAGCTTCGTCAAAATCCGAGATAATCTCCTGGCAAAGGTTATCTACGATATTGGGGGTGGTAATAACCACAAAATCATCTCCACCTATATGTCCGATAAAGACATCGCTAGAGCCAAGTTTTTTGGTATTACGCATTAAGATACGCGCGGTTTCCTTTATTACCTGATCTCCGCGTTCAAAGCCGTATTTATCATTAAAAGCCTTGAATTTATCCAGGTCTATGTAACAAACCGCAAAAGGCTTTTTTTTATCAATGCGTGATGATACCTCTTTCAATATTGAAACATTACCCGGAAGGCGAGTTAAAGGATTAGCTTCTAAATCCCTTGAAGTGCGCCTTAAAACCATTCGGATACGAGCAAGTAATTCCTTAGGCTCAAAGGGTTTGACGATATAATCGTCTGCTCCGGCATCCAGGCCGTGAATCTTATCGCTTATTTCGCCTTTACCGGTTAACATGATCACCGGTAGGTGTGATAAAAGCAGGTCTTTTTTTACTTCTTGGCAGACCTGACGGCCGTCCTTTTTGGGCATATTATAATCAAGCAGGACGAGGTCCAAATTTTTAGATTTTATTATCTCCAGCGCCTCTTCTCCGTCGAGAGCTTTGAGGATTTCATAATTTTCCTGTGAAAGGGTAATCTCCAGGACATCCAAGATATCCGGATCGTCATCAACAACAAGTATTTTCTGCTTTTCCATGTTTTTTATTTTACCAAAGGAAGCAAGAAGCTGAAAGTGCTGCCCTCGCCTACTTTGCTTTTTACCCAAATTTTTCCCTTATGTGCTTCTATAATTTGTCGTACCAGCGAGAGGCCCAAACCGGTACCTTTGACCTGTTGGTTTATAGAATTATCTACCCGGTAAAACTCTTCGAAAATTTTAGAAGAGGATTCAGCGGGCAGGCCTATACCCGTATCTGAAATGTCAATCTGGACTTTATCTTCTTCTACCTCGCGGGCTTTTATGGTCACTTGTCCTTTTTCAGGGGTAAATTTTATGGCATTGCCCAGTAAATTTATAAAGACCCTTTCAATCTGTGAACGGTCGACGAGTATAGGGGGTATATCTTTTTGAATATCTGTTACTAAATCCACATTTTTATTTTTATATTGAATGAAAATCAGGTCGCTCACAGAAGAGACGATATTATTTAAATCTTGCTCTGCTAGTTTCATTGTGGTCCTGCCGGATTCAATGCGCGCTATGTCAAGCAGGTCGTTGACCATATGAACAAGTTCGTCGCTGTGCCGGTTAATTTTTGCCAGACGTTCTTTAACTGCCTGGGGTAAAGCGCCTAATTTTTCTTCCAGGAGAATTGCGGCGTAACCTTTTATTGAGGTCAGAGGCGTTCTTAATTCATGGGAGACGCTAGAGATAAAATTTGTTTTGCGGTCACTGATAATTTTAACTTCTTCCAGCGCCCGGCTTAACTGGCGGGTTCTTTCTTCTACTTTCCTTTCCAGCTCTTGCTGGCTCTTCCAGGCTTTTTCAAAAAGCCTGGCATTTTCTATAGCCTGGGCGATTTGGTTGGCCAGGATAGTAATTAACTCTTCGTCTCCGGCAGTTACGGTGAGCTCGGTATTCTGTGTTCCGATAAAGAATAAACCATTACCGAATTCTTCTGTTAGAAGCGGGCAGACTATAAAAGAGTTTACTTTAAACGCTTCGTTTGTTGCTTTGATTAGGGGATTATCGGGATTGAGCGAAATAGAGGAGAATGCCTTTCCTCTTTTAATTAAATCCATCAAGGTATTATTTTCTGAATTTGCATAAGATTTAATTGCTTCTATTTCATTTTCCTTATAGCCGATTACCAGATAAAAAACGAATTTTTTATTATTTTCGTCCCAGAGTAAAGCACAGGCTTTTTCAAAGCCCAATTCTTCAAAGGATACCGAACCGGTGCTTCTGAAAATCTGGCTTTCTTCAAGCGTGGTGCTGATTGTGCGGGATATTTTTTGCAAGGCATAAAGAGAGGATATTTTTTTATCCAGCTCTTCCTGCGCCTTATTTAATTCCATGTCAGTGCGCAGGATCAGTTTTGCCTGTTCATCCATTTCTTCAAGCGATTTCCTTAAATTATTGATTATCTCCTGCAACTGCTTTACCTTTTCTATTTTAAAAAGTAAAATAATAGCCAGAAACAAGATGATAAAAAAGCTTGCTATGCGAAACAATTCATAAATAAATTCGAAGAGACCCACCTTTTATCAACCCTCCATCGCTAAAGTGGCAATACTCTGGTTATGAAAATAAGCCTGGCCCTGGTAACTTACTGCTTTTAAAGGCGCCTGCTCGCCAAAAGTATAAACGCCGGCTAGGGGTATTTCAGGGTTAAAGCCTTGGTGAATAATATCCCATTCTTTCATCGCCTCCCTACCTAATAACGTATACCTGGAGGCAGAATTAAAAACAAGCACAAACTTATTTGTTTGCCCCTTGGAACCTACCATGGCAATTGATAGTTTCTTTTGCGCTTCTTCTACCGATTGTTTTGTGGCTTCAAAACAGGATTCCTTTGTACCGATCATTAATCTTATTTGGCTGCCTTTGGGAACATTCCCTTGAAATCGTAACGCTCCACCCTTTTCTATTGAGATTATATTCCTTAAAAGATATTCATCTTCCCCCGCAAGGTAAATGCCGATAGGATATAGAACCGAAATGCGCCTTAGTTCCTTTTCGATCTGTGCACGGCTGTAATTTAAATATTCTTCATATATCCCTATAGCGGGTTTATTACCTATGCTTTGAACGATATTACCCCTAGATTCGGTTACGCTGCGGGGTTTTCCCAGCGGTTTCCAGCCGTGTTTAATCCCTAAACCAAAGTTCACTTTACCCGCCCAGATAATTCCCACAGCCCCGTCGCTGAATATCTCCTGGTTAAAAAATAAATGGGTTTTAGAAAAACGCATATTATCCGAAGCAGATGCTCCTACTAAAGGAAAGCTTCTTCCTAATTTTTCCTGAACGCCAAAAATTAAATTAGAGCCTTCCGCTATAAGCCCGTCTGAGAAAATAATACTTAGATCTCTGCGTACGTTTCTAAAACCGTATAGTAAGCCTTCGGCTAATTCCCTTCCCGCATTTAATGCCCCACTTTTTTTGACTTCTTTAACGCAAGAGGTATTAAAATAAATGTCTTTAGGCAGACAGAGCAGCATTACCACTAGCCCACGATTCAATATAGACCGTGGAGAGATAACCGCTGCTCCGGAACAACCGATAACCCGGGCATTCTGAGTTTCTTCGCTTATAGTATTCAACATCCCGTAGTTGACCAGATCTACGGTGCTGAAAACAATGGCTAAATCAACCTTAGCATTATCTAAATTCAGCTTTGCTTTTCTTACAGCCTCTGCCGCTGCTAAAGTAGCGTTTGTCTTCGTACTAAAACCTACACCTACATTTATGGCCATATAAAAACAGTACAAACTAATTTAACTTCTTGACTTAAACGGGCGATTAAATTAAAATACTGACAATCAATTATTTGGCCCCATCGTCTAGCCCGGTTTAGGACAAATGGTTCTCAGCCATTAAACACCGGTTCAAATCCGGTTGGGGCTATTTAATTAAAAGCTGGGCTTCTCTACTTCTATAATTTTTACTTTCGTTAGATCCTGTATTTCTCCCTGTGCCTCCACTACTATTAAATCATCTTCCTCCAGGCCCTCTGTGACCTGCGCGTAATCGCTGGTCACATAACCTAATTCTAAAGGTTTTAATTTTATGGTCCCCGTTTGCGGTTCTCCGTTTTCGTCTCTTTCTATCGATTTTTTGATAACAGCCGGGACAAAATTCAAATTTTGTCCTGCAGGTATAAGTGAGATAGTGGGGATGATTAAGGCATCTTGTAATTCCACAACAAATATTTCAGCTCGGCTGAACATGCCCGGCAAAAGAAGCCCTTCGGGGTTTAGAACTTTAATTTTGGTGGTGAGCGTCCGGCTTTTACCTTCGACCACCGGATATATATTATCTACAGTACCGTCAAAAGCAATATTCGGATAGGCGTCTACATAAACTTTTGCTTTTTGGCCGACTTTAATTTTATTGATATCCCTTTCGACAACACCCACTTCTACAAGCACTTCGTTAATTTCAAAAAGCGAACCGATTTTATCCTGCGGGGTGACAAATTCTCCTTCTTCTGCATCCCGTGGCCCCATTATTCCGTCTTTAGAGGCATAGAGGCAGGTTTTTTGCAGCTCATTTTCTGCTAATTCCTTCTCGCTTCTGGCTGTTTCTACCTGGAATTTAGCGCTGTCGCACTCCAACTCTACCTCCTCCAGTTTAGATTTGATGATTGCCCCCGCTTCAAAAAGCCTCTGGTGTATCTCTAACTTTTTCCGCAGCGAATTATAATTTGCCTGTGCCGAATTTAATTTATTTTGCGCGTAAGTTACTTTCAGCCGCGCCTCTTTAGGATCGAGGTTTGCGATGAGGTCCCCTTTTTTTATTTTTTCTCCCTCGCGGAAATTTATTTTTTCTATAACCCCGTTTATTTCAAACCTAAGTTCCACCTCTGTTTTACCTTTAACCGTCCCCATCACCGGTAAAATATCGCGGAAATCAGTCGAAGTTGCCTGGTACACCCTGACCATGACCAAAGGGATCTGCGGTTTAGGCACTTCAGTTAACATTGCTGGCTTATCGCCCGCTTCTTTTCCCAGCGGCTCTTCCTTTTTTGTTTCCGAGACGACGTTTTTATCTTTAAATAATTTCAACGTAGTTTTAACCATGCCCCAGCCGATAAAAATAATCCAGAAGAGTAGAAATGCGCCAAAAACTATATGTGTTTTTTTGAGGTTCATAATACTTCCCCCTATTTTCGCAATAACTTCAAATCTTTAAAAGTAAGATAAACACAAGGGATAACGATTAAAGTCAGAATGGTGGCTACACTCATTCCGCCGATAACAGTTATTGCCAGGGGCGACCAAAGACTGGAAGATTCACTCTTATCTAAAGCCATCGGCATAAGCCCTAGGATAGTGGTCAAGGATGTCATCATTATCGGCCTTAACCTGTCGTAGGAGGCATCGATAACAGCCTGACGGACGCCGGTCTTGGTGTTATACTCATGCAAGTGGATGTGCCTTAAAAAGTTAATACGGTCAACCAAAACTATCGCGTTATTTACAACAATGCCTCCCAGCATAATTGAACCGATTAAAACGCCGGTTCCTACCGGAGTGTTAGTTATGCGCAGAGCAATTATTGCGCCGATTCCCGCTAAAGGAACCGTAGTTAAAATAATAAAAGGCTGACTGAAAGATTCAAAGAGGCTGGCTAAAATCATGTAAACCAGAATTAAACTTAAGGCCAGCGCGAAACTTAATTCCCTTTGATTACGAATCATTTTATCATAATTACCGCCAAATTGCCAAAAATAATCTTTGGGTAATTTTAAATCTTTAAGTACCAATTTTACTCTTTCTGCGGCCGTGCCTAAAGCCACTCCGCCTGTATTGGCGCTGACCTGGACCATGCGCGATTTATTTTTTCTCCATATTTCGCTCGGGCCGATATCAAATCTAAAATCAGCCAGCTGTGAAAGAAATATTTGTTCTTTATCAGGAGTAACCAGGCTGATTCTGCGCAGCATTTCAAAGCTCTTACGGTATTTTTCTTCCAGGCGTACTATGGTTTCGATTTCTTCTGCCGGCTTGGCAGCGGTAGGCATGACCCCTGATCCCATCGGTTCTTGTTGGGCCTTAAGCCCCAGACTTATTTCTTTGCCTTTCATGCGGATTAAGGGTTCATGGGTTCCCCGGTATCGTGTTGCTACCAGGCCGCGCATCTGCGTATGTAAGGCTAGGGCGATATCTTCGACGGTTAATCCGAATAATGCCGCCCGGCGTTTATTAATACTTAAATGCATTTCCGGACGGCCCTCGCGCATTCTTATCTTGGTATCGCTAAAATCAGGAATACTCTGCAGCCTTTGGGCAACTTGTATAGCTAGCCCTTTCAGCACTTCGTATTCATCCCCGTAAAGCTCAAGAAGAATTTCTTTTGTCCCGATTTCCTCCGGCTCTTCAAAATAAATAAAGGCCGGATCCAGGTCTTGGGTAAAAGACCTGAGTTCCTCGATAATCTCCGAGGTTGAGCGCGCGCGTTTATTTAGCGGCAATAACTCCGCGTAAATTTTGCTTGACCAGGGTTCGATTTTAGCGGTGGCGGTTTTTATCTCGGGAACCTTTGAGACCCGGGCTTCCACTTCTTTAACAATGCGGTCAGAAACTTCTAGGCGGGTTCCCGTAGGCATTTCGATAAATATGGTAAACTTATTTTGCTCGGCAATTCCGATAAATTCTTTTTCCAGGTTTTTGGTTTCCTGCAATACACGGCCAAAGCTTACCAGCGCCAGGATAATAATGAAATAACGCAGGGTAAAGACCGTGCCGACGTTTTTTTTGTAAAAATTTTCAATGTAATTTATTTTCGGCTTGGGTTTTGGCGCGGGAATCGGCGCAGCCGGTGGCGCTTCGGGTTCTTGAGCCGGCGGTTCAGGAAATTTTATTTTTAACTTTGCCATCAGCATCGGTACCAGCGTAATTGCGGTTAAGAGTGAGGCCAAGAGAGAAAAGGTAATTGTCAGCGCAATGCCGCTGTAAAGCATCCTGACTTCGGGATTGATAAAAACAAGCGGAAGAAAAACAACAATGGTGGTTAAGGTTGAGGCGGTAATCGCTAATAAGACTTCGCTGGCGCCGTTTACCGCTAATTCTCTGCTTACTTTTCTGGCATCCAACCCTGCTGCTTCTTCTTGTCCCGAGCCTAATTTTTTTAGAAACTCCCCTCTCTTCTTAAAAATATTATCCAAGACAACAATAGAGCAATCTACAAGCATTCCAATGCCCAAGGCCAGGCCGCTAAGCGTCATTACGTTTAAGGTGATTTTTGTAAAGAACATCAGGCAGAAGGTAGCCATAACCGATAAGGGAATACCTAAAGCAATAATTAAAACAGAACGCAGGTTTCTTAAGAAAATCAAAAGTACCAGGGTAGCCAGAATTGCCCCGTAAGACAAAGACAGCTTGACCTGGTTGACTGCTTGCTGTATTGCCTCTGCCTGGTTAAAGGTGGGGGTGATGGTTATATCTTCAGCGATAATATCGCGTAGTTTTAGCAATTCCTGGTTTACCAGTTGGGATATTTTGACAGTATTGGCCATGGATTCTTTTTGCAGATAGATAGAGACGACCGATTGGGAGTTTAGGCGCGCATATGCTACCGGCTCTAAATAGGAATCTTTGATTTCGGCTACGTCTTTTAACCTGACTACCGAGCCCTGCTCTGTAGAGGCAACAGCCAGGTTTTGAATCTCTTCTAAATTCTGAAATTCTCCGATTGTTCTGACCAGGTATTTGTCCTTTGTACGTTTTATCTCCCCGGCCAGTAAATTGGAATTATTCAGGTTGATTATATCTACCAGGCGGTTTATGGACAATCCGAATGATTGCAGTTTATATTGGTCCACTTCGATAAGAATTTTACCCTCTCTGCCGCCGGCTACTTCTGCCCTGGCTATGCCGGGGATCCTCTGGAAGCGGTCTTTTATTTTTTCATCGACTTCTTTACGGATTTCTTCGGGGGAACGGATTTGGCTGGTGGCCGCCAGGATCATGATTGGCACATCCATATATTCGTATTTGGCGATTACCGGCTTTTCGATTTCCGGAGGCAGTTTGTTTCTGATGCGGTTGAACTTTTCCCGCACCTCCAGAGCCGCAAAATCCATATTTGTGCCCGGCTCGAATTCGAGGATGATCGTGGAATTACCTTCTTTGGAAATAGAAAGGATATTTTTTAGATGCGTAACGCTTCCCACCGCCTCTTCTATCGGCATGGCAATACGCCTTTCTACTTCCGAGGCAGGGATTCCTCCGCGCACATCGATATTGATGGTGATATCGCCAAAACTTATATTTGGCAGCATTTCTACCGGCAGCAGCCTGAAGGCGATTGTTCCCACTATGGCAAAGCCGATAAAAAACATGCTGATTGCGGTAGGTTTTTTAACTGATAAATTAGATAAGCTCATTTTTTTAATTTAAACTAACTCATACCATCTTCCCGGGCCAAGAGGGCCTTTGCCTTTAATCAGCCCTTTGTTTACTAAACTCTTCAGGTCCCTGCTGGCAGTAGGCACGGATATTTTAAGCATTCTAGCGTATTCCTTGCGCGTAATTTTCTTCATTTCTTTTAGTTTTTCTAAGAGCTGTTTTTGCCGGGCATTCAACTTTTTCTTTTTAATTTTAGGGATAGGTGCAGCAGGAATTTTTTCTTCAGTTATTTTTTCTTCGCCAGGCTTTACCGCGGGTTCCTTTTTTACTTCGGCCTCCTCTTCTTTAGCCGGCGGCGGTTCTTTTTTTTCACTAATAGTTTCTTTTGCCTCAGGAATAAGTTCAACAGCCGGTTTAGTTTCGATAACAGTTTCGCTGACTTCCGGTTCAGGAGGCATTTCTTTTTTGCCGTGAGCAGCTATTGTTACGGGTGCGGGCATGGCTAATTCTGCTTTTGGATGCAATAATGGCACTCTTTTAACATATTGCACTACAATAAGATAGAGCGCTGGAATAAAAACTAAAGTTAAAAAAGCCGCTGATGTCAGGCCGCCCATTACAGTAATGGCTAACGGAGATTGTAATTCCGCACCCTCTCCTATACCTAAGGCTAATGGGCTGAGGCCTAAAATTGTAGTCAGTGAGGTCATCATGATCGGCCGGAAACGGGTTTTGCTGGCCTGCAGGGCAGCTTCATAAGGAGATAGCCCCTGCCGCCTTAAGACATTGATAAAATCAATCAAGACAATGCCGTTGTTTACGGCAATACCGCTTAACATAATAATTCCCAGATATGCTATTGCGCTTAAAGGGGTGCGGCTGATAAATAATACAAAGGCAACGCCGATTAAGGATAGAGGAATAGTTAGCATTATTAGAAAAGGCTGCCAGAGGGATTCAAATTCGCCGGCCATAATCATATAGACCAGGATAAACGCCAGGATCATGGCAAAGGCTAGGCTGCGGAAGGATTCTTTCATCCTCTGTTGTTCTCCGACCAGTTCGATAGAATAATCCTTGGGGATCTCTTTTTCTAAAGCATTAATGATTTTTTCAACTTTCATTGCCGCCTGATTAAAATCGCGCGTGTATGCGTTGGCTGTAAGCACTACGCTTCTTTGTTGATCTACGCGTTTAATTTCAGTCGGCCCCCGGCCTTTTGTTAAATAGGCAACATCAGATAAAGAAACATCCATGCCTAAAGGAGAATGAATCAAAAGCCGCCTTAAGTTGCTCAGGTCTTTTCTGTCTTGCGGCCGCAGGCGTACGCGGATATCTACGTCTTCCTGGCCCTGCCTTTCTTTGAATTTGGTGGCTACATAACCTTTAAGCGCAACCTGGGCAGTTAAGGCAATATCGCGCACAGAAAGCCCATATAAGGAGGCTTTATCTTTTAGGATGTGGAGCTTTGTCTCCGGGCTGGCAGCAGGCATACTGGTTTTTACTCCGTAAACTTCCTCGACCTTGCTGATTTCGGATTGTATGCGCGTTGAAATACGGGTGAGGTAATCTAGGTCAAAACCCTTGACTTCTATTGCCAGGGGGGCCCCCTGCTCTAAGGCGGAACCTAGAGAGGTCTCCTGTATGATATATTCTACCTCGGCATTTTCTAAATCCCGCGGTTTTAAATTATCTTTAAGGTATTGGATGACTTCTTCGGTTGAGCCGGCGACATTTAGCTGTTTAGACCGTTTTTTCAAATTCACCATTATTTGCGCCTGATGGCTTCCTAATGTTTGTAAACTGGTTTCTTCTGCCGAGCTTTTTTCTTCGCTGGAGCCGATATTTACCGTAACGTCTTTAGTCTCAGGGAGTTTAAGCAGCAGCCTTTCAAATTTTTTTACCACCGTATCAGTTA
The DNA here is from genome assembly GCA_003644385.1 of Candidatus Omnitrophota bacterium. Lineage (GTDB taxonomy): Bacteria > Omnitrophota > Gorgyraeia > Gygaellales > Profunditerraquicolaceae > B70-G16. Next base: position 2,331 of record QNCD01000033.1, on the reverse strand, counting down.
ATTCCAGGCGGCTTCCCGGAGGCAGATCTATCTTAATCACGAATTGACGCTGATCGACTTTAGGCAGGAATTGCCGCGGGGTATTCATGAGAATGATTATCCCTAAAGCAAAACAAGCCACTACTACCAGCGTCACCTTTACTTTGTTTTCAATCATTTTTTCAATAAAATCGTCAAAAGAAAAATCAAGATAACCGTGGACACTTTGAATCAATTGATTTTGGGAAAGGTTTTTTAAAAATTTTGATATTATATTTGTTTGTTTAGTTTTTTGGCTTAACAATGAAATTAATACCGGCACTAAAGAGAGAGCAACGATTATTGAAACAACCAAGGCAAAAGTTATAGTCAGGGAGAGTTGTTTGAAGATTTGTCCGATTACACCTACTACAAAGGCAAAAGGCAAGAATACCGCTATCGTAGTCAGCGTAGAGCCGAATATCGGGCCGACCATTTCTCCGGTCCCTTCAATACAGGCTTGCTTTAGGGCTTTCTTGAGCTGGCGGTGGCGAAAGATATTCTCAATTACCACGATAGAGTTATCCACGAGCATGCCTACGCCCAGCGCCAGGCCGCCCAGGGACATCATATTCAAATTTATTTTACCAAAATACATCAGGCAGAAGGTAGCCATTATTGAGATAGGGATAGAAAGCGTGATTGCTATTGAGGACCTCAATTCCCTTAAAAATATGAGCAGTACTAAGAATGCCAGCAACGCTCCCATGATTGCGGCATTGCGCACATTGCTGATTGCCTCCTGGATAAACTGAGACTGGTCATATGTTATTTGGATATCAATGTCCTTAGGAAGCTTTTCGGCTAATAATTTCTGGATCTCTTTTTTTACCCCCTTTACTACATTCAGGGTATTAGTCCCGGATTGCTTTCTCACTACCAGAGAAACACTGTCCTTTGCGTTATAGCGGGAGATACTGCTTTTTTCTTTTACCGTGTCTTTTACCCGAGAGATATCTTTTAAATAAACCAGGCGCCGGCCCTGTTTTTCTTTTTCTTCTTTTTCTTTCAGGGTTTCTGCTTCTTCTTCGGGTAATTCCAGGGCTGTGGGGGTTTCCTGGATTTCTTCTACTGTTTGGTATTCCCCCATTGTCCTGATCAGGTATTCATAAAAGCTTTCCTTGATTGTGCCGGCAGGATAGTTTATATTTGCGGTTTTTAAACTGTCTACTACTGAAACAATAGAAATACCCGAAGCGCGCAGGCGCGGCTGGTCGATTTCAACCAGAATCTCCCGTTCGTCTCCTCCACTGATTATTGCTGAGGCCACGCCTTCTACCTTTTCGATAGCGTCCTTGATATATTTTTTACAGGTTCTCCTCAATTCTAAAGGCGGCATATCACCGGTAACCGCGATGTTTAGAATCGGCAAATCAAAGGGGTTATACTTCATTACAATCGGCTCGCGGCATTCGCGGGGGAGGCGTTCCTTGATCAGGTCAATTTTTTCGCGCACGTTTAAAGCGGCAAAATCCATGTTTGCGCCCCAGGCAAATTCCACCATTACCAAAGAGAGACCTTCTTTAGAAATAGAGCTGACCCTTTTAACGTTATTTACCGTGCCCACTGCCTCCTCGATAATCTTAGTAATCAGGCTTTCAATTTCCTCCGGTGCAGCATTTTCATAGGAAGTCACTATGGTGATTTGGGGATAGGTGATTGAGGGATAGAGCTCCTGAGGCAGCCTGTTCCAGGAGATAAAGCCCAGGAGGATTATCCCTACAAAAATCATAATGCTGGTTACCGGCCGGTTTACCGAGAGTTTAGAGATATTCATTGCCTTTTAGCGCCTTTCATTAGAAACAAAAAAGGGGAAACTCCGCTCCTTTTTATAGAAGAGCGGCTTTCCCCCTTATATAATTTTATATTGCCAGCCCCTATCCTTAAATTCTGATACTAGCTTTTATTACTCAAGAAGCATGATAGACAAAGCTTCTTTCTGAAATTCTTCGCTGTGATAAACTACGTTAACTTTTTGCCCCCGCTTGAGCATTTTTTCGCTGATTAATAAAGGCTCTTTTTCCTTAGGCATATTTTTAAAAACACGCGTATTAGTAGTGAGTAACAGGGTAATCTCTCGGCGCGGTATATCTTTTTCACGGCTGATAATCACCATGGTTTTAACCGGAGACTTTAGGTTAATTGATTTAATTTTGGCCTTGATATATTCAGGTATCATAGGCACAAATTTTTCATCCTGGCCCTGGCTGCGCGCCAGCATCTTTGCTTCTTCCTCAGCTTCCCTTTTAGGCGCAGGCATTGCTTCTTCTGATTGACTGCTAAAAAGGATTTTAGTCGGCCTGAGGTAATAAT
>QNCD01000032.1 GCA_003644385.1 Candidatus Omnitrophota bacterium | reverse complement strand
TTGGCTCAAGGGCTTAAAAAATTTGCCCTCTAATCTTTCGTTACAGCCACGATCTCTGGTTGAGCCATATAAAACCATTACCTCTTTGAAGCGAATTTACACAAAATCCAGTATACTACCCAGATCCGCTAATTTCTTGTATTGTGTTTTACAATGTGCTATACTATAGTTGTATTGATAAAGGCGCTCTTTTAAATCCCTGCCGTGCACGTTAGGAAGCCGATTAATTAGTGAACCAACACTATTTAAAAGGGAGCTTCGCTCTTCCGGGGCCGAGGCCCCGGAAGGAGGGCACCCACTTTTAACAGACGGTTCAGACTATCATTCCTAACGGCACAAGCGGGGATTTTTTTATTGATCAGATAACTTATTTAGTCCACAGGACGAAATAAGTTGTAGCCCCATAGGAGAGCAAGTTTGGGCGTCTGTGAAATAATCCCGCCCTTACCAAGAGCATAAATAACTATTAAGCAAAGACGGGATAAACTTTCATAATAAAACATGCAATCGCACGACCTTTTTGAAATAAAATCAACCCCTTCCCCCAAAGACCAACCTTTGGCAGTGCGCATGCGGCCGACAATGCTTAATGAATTTGTAGGCCAGAGGCATATTTTAGGAGAAGGCAAGTTATTACGACGGGCAATAGAAGCAGACCGCCTGAATTCATTAATATTATACGGCCCCCCGGGAACCGGTAAAACTTCTTTAGCCTGGTGTATTGCTAATATCACAAAAGCTTATTATGTAGCAATTAATGCCACTACTTCCGGGGCAGAAGAGCTTAGAAAAATTATAGCCCAGGCAAAACAAAAAAAAGCCAACTCCGGCAAAAAAACAATTTTGTTTATCGATGAGATCCACCGCTTTAATAAGGCGCAGCAGGATGTACTCATGCCTGATGTCGAAGAGGGTAATCCGATTTTAATCGGAGCCACTGTACATAACCCTTGTTTTTATATTGCCTCTGCACTTTTATCCCGCTCTTTAGTTTTTGAGTTAAAACCTTTAGCCCAAAGCGAAATTTTAAATATATTGCTTGCGGCCTTAAAAGATAAATTGCGCGGGCTGGGAAATTTAAAAATTAAGGCGCAAAAAAAAGCCCTGGAGTTTTTGGCTAAAGCCTCTGAAGGCGATGCCCGCCGGGCGCTCAATGCCTTGGAGGTGGCAGCCTTAACTACCGAGAAAAGAAAATCCGGATTCATAAATTTGGATTTAGCGGTAGCAGCGGAATCCATACAGAAAAAGCCGGTGCTTTATGATAGGGATGAGGACGCTCATTACGATACGGCTTCGGCTTTTATAAAGTCAATGCGCGGCTCGGATCCCGACGCTGCAATTTACTGGATGGCAAAAATGCTTTATGCTGGAGAGGACCCCCGGTTTATCGCCCGCAGGCTCTGTATTTGCGCTGCCGAAGACGTGGGGAATGCCGATCCCTTAGCTTTGGTACTGGCAAATGCTGCCTTACACATTGCAGAATTTGTGGGAATGCCTGAAGCAAAGATTCCTCTGGCCCAGGCAGTAATATACATTGCCTGCGCGCCAAAATCCAATGCTAGCTATTTAGCAATTAATAGCGCCTGGGAGGATGTTGAAAAGCAGAAAACCCAGCGCGTCCCCGTTCACCTGCAGAGCACTGTTTACCATGGCGCTGAAAGCCTAGGCCGCGGCAAAGGCTATAAATACGCCCATAGTTACGACGGCCATTATGTCCAGCAGAAATATATGCAAAGAAAAACAAAATATTATCAGCCCACTGATATGGGTTATGAGGTTAAAATTAAACAGCGCCTAGAAAAATTAAAAGCAAGGCCGCAAACTAAATAACTGTTTATGTAATTTCGCTTGCCCTTATATTTAATCCGTGATAAAATTTAAGTGAAGGCGCAATTTACGGAACGCCAGTGAACGTAAATTGCATGCCCGAACTTATTCCCACACCAATTGCAATATGGCCAAAGCTAAATACGCAATTGGTGCGGGGATTAATTCGCCCAGACAACTTACACTTACTTCGTTACGTAATTTGCGGGTTCAATAAAAATGGTTATAACAGAGCAGAAACCTTTTGAAAAACTTATAGCCAGCTTAAAAGCTTACAGCAAAATATTTTTAATCGGTTGCGGAGAATGCGCCACTACTTGCAAGACCGGCGGAGAACCGGAAATTGCGCAATTAAAAGCTAAATTGGAGCAGGCAGGAAAAATAGTAGTCGGTTCTTGTATCCCCCAAGCTCCCTGTGTTGCAGCGCAACTAAAGACGGAATTAGCGAAAAATATCTCCGCTTTGCGCCAGGCAGAAGCAATTTTAGTTATGGCCTGCGGATTAGGAACACAGTCGGTTAAGGATAATGATAGATTACACCTGGCGGTATTACCAGGCTGTAATACTTTATTCGGCGCGGTTGTAGACAGCCAAGGGAATTTTTACGAGAAATGTTCCATGTGCGCGGATTGCGTTTTAGATATCACCGCCGGCATCTGCCCGATTACGCTTTGCCCTAAAGGGCTATTGAACGGACCCTGCGGAGGGATGGATAAAGGCAAATGCGAAGTGGATAAAGAGCGTGATTGCGCCTGGGTTTTGATCTATAAGGAATTAGAAAAGAGCAAAAAAATGGAAACACTTAAAGAGATTCAGCCGGCAAAAGACGCTAAAAAAACCGTTAAGCCGCGCAAGTTGATACTTGCAAAATAGGTTGTTTTTAATATAGGCTATTTAGGCGTAGATAATAGAATCAAAGAGAAAATATTGACAAAAGGCCGATTACGCAATACAATTTTATTTAGACTGAAAAATCAGAAGGAGGAGGACCGCAGAAGAAAAAGCAAATTAATCGCAAAGAAGCTTTTTAATAGCGATGTTTTTAAAAAGGCAAAGAAATTGATGTTTTATATTTCATCTAACGCTGAAGTAAATACAAAAAAAATGATAAGAGATGCACAAAAATTAGGTAAGACTGTCGCAGTCCCGACTTGCCAAAGAAATAGAAAAATCAGGCCCTGCTTTTTTGAGGCTGGCGCAAGGCTTAAAAAAGGTCCCTACGGAATATATGAACCAATGCGGAAAAATTTTATCAACCCAAAAGAACTGGACTTAGTGGTTGTTCCCGGCGTTGCCTTTGACCGCAAAGGCAACCGTTTAGGACGCGGCAAAGGTTATTACGACCGCTTCTTAAAAAGACTCACTAAGCACTCTTTTTCAGTAGGCTTGGCATTTGATTTTCAGGTCTTACCGTCTCTTCCCACCGCAGCGCACGATAGAAAAGTCAACAAAGTTATCTTTGCCTAAAAAGCCCCTCTGTTTTAAAACACCGCTAAATAAGAAAAAGCCTCTTTAACTAAAAAACGCACGCGATTTACTTTTATTTCTTCATGCTTTAAGGGGAGGTTGGATAACAATGTTAAGTACAATTATATTTATTGTTGCTGGCGGTATCTTGATATCTGCCGGTTATTTTATCCGCAAATATATGGCGGAAAGGAAAATCCAGGACGCTGAAGCTAAGGCAAAATATATTTTAGAGCAGGCTAAAAAAGAGATTCAGGGCCGCAAGCGCGAAGTTGAGCTGGAGGCCAAGGATCTTCTTTACAGGATGCGCCAGGATTTTGAAAAGGAAACCAAGGATAGGCGTTCTGAAGTTTCTAATTTGGAAAAGAGGTTAACCCAGAAGGAAGAAAACATTGACCGCCGCCTTGAATTATTAGAAAGAAAGGAAAAAGAAATAGAATCCCGGCAGGAAAACGCCAGGAGGCAAGAAGAGGCAATAAAAAATAAGGAAGGTCAGCTGCATTCTTTGATTGCCGAAGAAAAAGAAAGGTTACAAAAGATTTCTTCTCTTTCCGCGGAAGAGGCAAAGCAAATTTTACTTAACCGGCTGAGTGAGGAATTAAATAATGAAAAAGCAGCCCTGATTAAGAAAGAGGAGGAAGAATTGCAGGCTGTTGCGCAGAAGAAGGCGCAGGAGGTAATCAGCCTGGCTATTCAGAGGTGTTCCGCTGAACATACCGTAGAAACTACGGTTTCCGTGGTGACGCTGCCTAATGACGAAATGAAAGGAAGGGTGATCGGCAGAGAGGGTAGAAACATCCGGGCACTGGAGATGGCAACTGGAGTGGATGTTATTATTGACGATACGCCCGGGGCAGTGACCATTTCCTGTTTTGATACAGTGCGCCGTGAGATAGCGCGTTTAAGCCTTGAGAAACTTATCAGCGACGGCAGGATTCACCCGGGCAGGATTGAGGAAATTGTAGAAAAGACAAAAAAAGAAATGAATGAAAAGATCCGCGAAGAAGGCGAACACGCCGCTTTTGAAGTGGGTATTGACAGGCTGCATCCGGAATTGATAAAATTACTGGGGCGCCTTAAATACCGCACCAGTTTCGGCCAGAATGCCCTGCAACATTCCAAGGAGGTAGCTTTTATTTTAGGGACCATGGCTTCGGAACTGGGCTTAGATTTTAAATTAGGCAGGCGTATTGGTTTATTGCATGATATCGGAAAAGCTGTGGATCATCAGGTTGAGGGAACGCATGCCAAAATCGGAGCGGAGCTGCTTAAGAAATTTAATGAGTCGGCAGAAGTGCAGTCATCGGTTGCCGCCCACCACGAAGAAGCAGAATTAAACAGCCTTTATGCGATTTTAACCCTGGCTGCCGATGCTATCAGCGCAGCTCGTCCTGGAGCGCGCAGGGAGACGCTAGAAACATATATAAAGCGCCTGGATAAGCTGGAATCGATTGCCAACCTCTTTAAAGGAGTAGAAAAATCTTATGCCATTCAGGCCGGCCGGGAAATACGCGTAATTGTGCAGCCCGAAAAAATTAGTGACGCAGAAGCAGTAAATTTAGCCAGGGATATCCGCAAGAAAATAGAAGAAGGCATGGAATACCCTGGCCAGATAAAAGTAACCGTAATCCGGGAGATGCGCGCTATTGAGTTTGCTAAGTAGCGCTCCAGCGCTTTTTATAGAAGAAGAAAATCCATGAAAATATTATTTATCGGGGACATAGTGGGTAAACCCGGTCGCCAGGCGATAAATCAGCTGCTTCCGGGATTAAAAAAAGAATTTAACCTTGATTTTGTAATCGCCAATGCTGAGAATGCAGCCGGCGGTTCGGGCATTACATCTAAGGTCGCCAAGGAATTATTTGAAAGCGGCGTAGGAGCGCTAACTTCGGGGGATCATATTTGGAAAAAAAGAGAAATATTCGAAATCATGAATCAAGAAGAACGGATTTTGCGCCCTCTTAATTTTCCTCTCGGCGTACCTGGAAGGGGCCGCGCCATATTTAAAACAGATAACCATCTGTCGCTTTGTTTGATAAATTTGCAGGGCCGCGTTTTTATGGAGGCGTTGGATTGTCCTTTCCGCACAATTTCAGAGGCCCTAGAGGCTGTCTCTAAGAAGACAAAAGTGATTATTGTGGATTTTCACGCAGAGGCAACTTCAGAAAAAGTAGCTATGGGTTGGTATTTAGACGGTAAGATCAGCGCACTTTTGGGAACGCATACCCATATTCAGACTGCCGATGAGAAAATTTTGCCGCAAGGCACTGCCTATATAACCGATGCCGGTATGACCGGGCCTTTGAATTCTGTAATCGGACGCCGGGTGGAGGACGTTTTGGAAAGATTTATTACGGGTGTACCCGTACGTTTTGAGGTTGCCAGCGAAAATATAGAGTTACAGGGGGTAGTTGTGGATATCGACGAGAATATAGGCCGCGCCCGCTCCATTGCCAGGATCCAGAGGAAGGTGGGCGAAGGATAATACTAGTCAAAATAATGTTAGCGAAGATATTTTTAGTGTTTATTATTGCTTGTCAGCTGTCAGCTGTCAGCTGTCAGCTGTCAGCCCAGGAAAGAGAGCTGGAAGTTAATTTAAAACTGGATTCCGCTACTATTCCGCTACCGAAAATTTTCTCTCCCACTATTGATTTAAGCGGCAGAGGTTTTCACCGCCAGGCTTCCTGGCCGCAGAACCTGGCGGCAATAGAGGCGATTAAGAGATGGCATGATGAAATCGGCTTAAATTCTTTTTATAGATTACAATATAATCTCTGGGAAATTAGCGAATTCAGCAAGGATAAGGATTTACAGAATAAAACCCTGGAGAATTATGAAAACACAATAAAAATGATAAATAACGCAGGCGGTGTGGTTGTTTTAAACTTATTCGGTACTCCTGCCGGCCTGGGCAAGGTTTTGGATAAAAAAAGCCCGCCTTTAAACTTAAAAAAATTCAAAAAACACGTTAAAAATCATATCAAAAGGTTAAGTTGCGAGAAAAAATATAATATCTGGTATGAGGTATGGACTGCTCCGGATTTAGAAGAGTTTTTTTTAGGCAGAAAACAGCAATATCTGCAGATGTATCGCATAATTGCCGAGGCAGCGCAAGAACTCTCTCGGGAATACAAGGTTCCTATTCCCGTGGGAGGGCCTGGCACAAGCTGGTGGTTTCAAAATACGGATGCTAATAGCGTAGTTACTCCTGAAGGAAGCCTGGTCTATGAACTGATAAAGTTTTGTCGGCGCTACCGTCTGCCTCTGGATTTTATTAGCTGGCACGCTTACTCTACTGACCCGAAGACAGAAAAGGAGATTACTGTTTATAAGAAGCCTCCTGCGGCATTAATACGCGACTGGCTGACTTATTTTGATTTTGATAAAAATACACCGTTGATTGTCAGCGAATGGAATTATGATAATGAATCAAATGTCCTCTCAGCAAGGCAGGAGCGTTCTTATGTAGCAGCAAGTTTTATACCGGCGCGGATAAAAAATATGTATGAGGCCGGAATTGATTATCATTTTTTTTACTGCCTGGAGGATTTTCAAAATAACAAAGAGAATGTGATCAGAAACGTGGGTATCTTTGGATTCACCCCCGACGTCACTGGTTATAAAGGTTCACCCAAAGCTATATACGCAGCCTTTCGCATGCTCTCAATCCTTGGTAAAAACCTTCTTTTGCCGGCAGTAAAGCTCAACGATGAATTTGTAGGCTTGATTCCTACGATTACAAAAGGCGATAAAATAGCAATAATTATTTATAATTATATTGACCCGGAAATAACAAGAAGCTATCTTACCAGGCAGATAGCTACTTTAAATAAGGCAGAAAGAAGGGCGCTTTTGAATATTGTCAATTCGGATAAACTGATTAAGATAATGAACCAGGAATTAGACCTTCTGCAGCTTAAGGAGAGCGCTGGTGTAAAGGCAATATTAAAGAAGGCTCAGGAGTTAAATTTAAAAGCAATAAAATACAAGGACTCCAACCGTAGTATACAGATAAGGCTTACGGGTTTAGGCGGTGAGTATCTTTATAAAAGATATAGCGTGGATGCCTCATCCGTAAGTAGCGAGTTCAGCCCTAAAGAAGAAAAAGAAATAAGTTTTTTAAATAATTCATATCAAGAGGCTTTAATTTTAAAACCCTATTCGCTGAATATGTTGATTTTGACAGAGAAGCCCTCTGGAAACGGGGTTATAACGGATACAGCTGCCAGCGAGACTGAGAAGATAGCAACTGAGCCTAAGGAGTCTTCTGTTGAGCCAAGAGAATCTCTGCCTAAGCCTCGGGAAATACCCCGAATTTTGCACTAACCCTGAAAGATATAAGAAAAATGACGCAAGAAAATTTTAAACTCTTCATCCCAGAACTCAAAACCAGCCCAATAAATAAGCAGGTTTATACTGTTTCTCAGGTTACCGAGGAGATGAAGCTGCTTTTAGAAAATAATTTTAGCAATATCTGGGTTGAGGGAGAGGTTTCTAACTTTAAAGTAGCTCCTTCAGGGCATGCCTACTTTAGCTTAAAAGACGAAAGAGCACTCCTGGCAGCAGTGATGTTTAAGAGGGCAAACAGGGATATTAAGTTTAAGCTGGAAGACGGGCTTAAGGTTATCTGTTTAGGCAGTATTAATGTGTATCCGGCCCGGGGCCAACACCAGCTTATCGTTGAAAAAATTGAACCCAAGGGTATCGGCGCAAGGCAGCTTGCCTTTGAGCAGTTAAAGAAAAAATTGTTTAAAGAGGGCCTCTTTGATCCGGCGCATAAAAAACCTCTCCCCCTTATACCCTTGCGCCTGGGCATAATAACTTCCAGGCGCGGTGCAGCAATCAGGGATATATTAGGGATACTAAAAAAAGGAGCACCATTTGTAGATGTGATAGTTCGTTCGGTAAACGTGCAGGGAGAACTTGCCGCAAGGCAGATCGCCCAGGCAATTAGGGACTTTGAACAATTTAAAGAAATAGATTTACTTATTATCTGCCGCGGAGGCGGCAGCAGCGAAGACCTCTGGTCTTTCAACGAAGAGATTGTTGCCCGGGCAATATATAATTGTCCTCTACCCGTACTTTCTGCCGTGGGGCATCAAATTAACATCACTCTTTCGGATTTGGTTGCAGATATGTTTGTAGAAACGCCTACTGCTGCAGCCAAGATCATTGTGGATAAAAAAAATAACATACTTACGGAGCTGGAGGGCCAGAGAAATAATTTAGAGAAGGAGATCAGGGATGTTGTTTATGAGCTGAAAAGCCGGATTTTAGAATTGAAGCATTTACTCAAAAGCCCAATGGAGCGGCTTTTAGAAAAGGAGCAGATATTGGATGATTTGGCAGATTCCCTTCTCCTGCACTATCGGCATTATCTTGATGCAACCGGGCAAAATTTACGTACACAAGTCGCCAGGCTCGAAGCGCTAAGCCCTCTGGCGATATTATCGCGGGGCTACAGCCTGAGTATGCTAATGCCAGGGGCAAGCATCATCAAGGAGAGCAAAGAAATTAAAAAGGGCGATTTAATCAAGACCGTTTTAGCAAAAGGCGCTCTTCTAAGTTCTGTACAGGAGGTGTTTAATGACAAAAGATAAGCATTCCTTTGAAGAAGATTTAGAAAAGCTGCAAAAGATAGTCGATGAATTGGCCAAAGGAAAACTAACATTGGCTGAATCCATAAAGAAATACGAAGAGGGAGTTAAATTAATCAAAGAGTGTTCTTTAAGGCTAAACGAAGCGCAGCGTAAAGTGCAGCTGCTGACCAAAAAGAACGGTAAATTTTCTTTAGAAGATTTTGATGAAGAAGAGTTGGCAGAGGAAGAGAAATAATGTTGCTGGAGAAGATAGCTTCGCCTGAGGATTTAAGAAAGATTGAGCCAAGAGAGCTTCCGCAGTTGGCAGAAGAGATCAGAGAGCGAATAATAAGGGTTGTCTCTTCTACCGGTGGCCATCTTGCTTCGAGTCTGGGGGCAGTAGAATTGGCCATCGCGCTACATTATTGCCTTGGGACTCCGCGGGATAAGATTATCTGGGACGTCGGGCACCAGGCTTATGCCCATAAAATTTTAACCGGAAGGAATAAAGATTTTGACACTCTCAGGCAATACGCCGGCCTCAGCGGATTTCCTACTTATACCGAATCCGAATACGATATCTTTACTACCGGCCACAGCTCAACAGCAGTTTCTTTAGCGCTGGGTTTAGTCTGCGCCCAGGAACAGCTTAAGCCCAATGAGCGTTTCAAAGTAGTGGCAATAATCGGAGACGGTTCTTTAAGCGGTGGACTATGCTTTGAAGGGTTAAATAATGCCGGCCATTCAAAAAAAGATATATTAATTATTTTAAATACCAACGAAATGAGTATTGCTCCGAATGCCGGGGCGCTGAGCATATATTTAAACAAAATTATCTCTCTACCGATATACAATCGTTTCAGGTCATCCCTGGAGAGCTTTGTTAAGTCGCGCCTGCCCAAGGGTAGCCGGATTATCAAGCTGGCCAATAAATTTGAAGAGGGTTTAAAAGGCTTATTTATTCCCGGTATGTTATTTGAGGAATTAGGCTTTCGCTACTTCGGGCCTTTAGACGGGCACAATTTAGATCTTTTAATTCCTACCTTGAGGAATTTGCTCACGTTAAAAGGCCCGATACTTTTACACGTAGTTACTAAAAAAGGCAAAGGATATCCGCCTGCAGAGAAAGAGCCGGTGAGGTTCCACAGTGTCAGCCCTTTTGTTATAGAGAACGGTAAACCCCTGCTAAAAGATGGTATTAGTGTCAAAAGCTACACCGAAGTTTTCAGCAAAAAACTTGCGGAATTAGCGCTTTTTGATAAAAGAATTGTGGCTATAACTGCGGCTATGCCTGAGGGAACGGGCCTGGATAGATTCCGCGATTTATACCCGCAAAGATTCTATGATGTGGGTATTGCCGAAGGGCACGCAGTTTGTTTTGCTTCAGGCTTAGCCTGCCAGGGCCTTAAGCCGGTAGTTGCGGTTTACTCTACATTTTTACAAAGGGCTTACGACCAGATTATCGAAGAGATCGCCCTGCAAAAAAAGGGGGTTATATTCGCCCTTGACCGCGCTGGCATCGTCGGAGAAGATGGGCCTACGCACCAGGGAGTTTTTGACCTCGCTTTTTTAAGAAGTATACCTAATTTTACCCTTATGGCACCCAAAGATGGCAATGAATTAGAGGCAATGCTTGATTTTGCCCTCGGTTTAAATATGCCGGCAGTAATAAGGTATCCTAAGTCAAAGATATCTAATATCGATTACCATATTCCTCATAGCCCGATAAAATTAGGCAAGGCAGAAGTTTTAAAAAAGGGCAAAAACATAATTATTATTGCCTTGGGCAGCATGGTAGCGGTTTCAATGCAGGCATTAGATATTTTAGAAAAATCCGGCTTGCACCCGACACTGATTAATGCGCGCTTTGCCAAACCGCTCGATACAGGTTTATTCCAATCTCTCTCTGTTAAGGCAAAATTTATTTTCACGGTTGAGGAAGGAATCCGGGAAGGAGGATTCGGCAGCGCAGTAGCCGAATCTTTATGCAGGCCGGTAATTAGGATCGGGTTGCCTTGTGAATTTATTCCTCACGGCAAGAGAGAGATTTTATTAGATAAGTTCGGCTTGACCGCAAGCGGAATTGCGGATAAAATTAAATCAATAGTTATTAAGTAAGAGTATAGCGCAACAGTAGATGGCAAAAATTAACATTAACCGGGATAAATGTAAGGGCTGTTTAATCTGCATTAGCTTTTGCCCCAAAGGGATTATTGTCTTAGATGAAAATTTAAATCGCAAGGGCATAAAGCCGGTAAAGGTTAAAGAGAATGAAGAATGCCTAGGTTGTGCTATGTGCGCGGTTATGTGCCCGGATTGTTGTATTGAAGTCTACAAATAACTCAAAAGGCAAAGAGCAAAGCGCAAAATTATAACGCAAGGCTCGCAACTTTTTAAATAGCAAGTTTTAATATGAAAGAAAAAAAGATATTGATTACCGGAAATGAGGCGATTGGCGAGGGAGCGATTCAGGCAGGCTGCACCTTTTATGCCGGTTACCCTATTACCCCGCAAAATGAGCTTACTGCCTATATGGCAAAACGCATGCCGCAGGGAAAGCGCATTTTTATTCAGGCAGAATCAGAAGTAGCGGCTATAAATATGGTCTATGGCGCAGCAACTACCGGCGTCAGGGCAATGACTTCTTCTTCCAGCCCCGGGGTCAGCTTAAAGCAGGAGGGGATTTCTTATCTAGCCGGAGCGCAATTGCCGGCGGTAATTGTGAACATAATGCGTGGGGGGCCTGGATTGGGTAATATTGCTCCTTCCCAGTCTGATTATTTTCAGGCTACAAAAGGAGGAGGCCACGGAGATTACCGTAATATTGTTTTAGCGCCCTCTTCGGTTCAGGAGGCCTATGATTTTATGTTTCTTGCCTTTGACTTGGCGGATAAATACCGTAATCCGGCAGTAATCCTAGGCGACGGGATGCTCGGCCAGATGATGGAACCCCTTATTGCAAGTCACAAGTCACAAGTCACAAGTCACAAAGATAAAAAGAAAAGTTGGGCATTGACTGGTTGCCAGGGAAGAAAACCGAATATAATCAGGTCATTGCTGCTTGGAGAAGGCGCGCTTGAAGAACTCAACCTTACATTGCAGAAAAAATATCAAGTAATCCAGAAAAAAGAGCAATTGTGGGAAGACTTATTTTTAGATGATGCCGGCATTATTTTAGTGGCTTACGGTTCGATGGCGCGAATCGCAAAGAGTATAGTTAGGCAATTACGCAAACAAAGAAAGAAAATCGGATTGATCAGGCCGATCAGTTTATGGCCTTTTCCCAATAAAATATTTCAAGGCATATCTGCTAAGCTCAAAAAAACTAAATTTTTAGTAATAGAAATGTCCTACGGCCAAATGGTAGAAGATGTGCGCCTGGCAATTAACGGTAAATTCAGGGTTGAATTTTTAGGCAGAGCCGGCGGAGGAATACCTGCGCCGCAGCAGATTATCCGCAAGATAAACTCAATGCATTAATTATGGAAAAACTATTTAGTCATCCAAGCTCTCTCAGGGACGTTGTCACACATTATTGTCCTGGCTGCGGGCATGGCATTGTCCACCGGCTGATTGCCGAGGTAGTGGATGAGTTAGAAATCAGGGAGAAAGTAGTTGCTATTGCTCCGGTAGGTTGCGCAGTGATTGCTTATGATTACTGGGATTTTGATTGCGCGGAAGCTGCACACGGCCGGGCAATGGCAGTAGCAACCGGTATCAAGAGAGTAAGGCCAGAAACAGTTGTTTTTACTTATCAGGGCGACGGCGATTTAGCAGCTATCGGTACCAGCGAGACAATACACGCCGCTAACCGCGGCGAGAATATTACCGGGATATTTGTAAATAATGCGGTTTACGGAATGACCGGCGGGCAGATGGCGCCTACCACTCTAATCGGCCAGAAAACTGCGACTACGCCTCATGGCAGAGAAATAAACTTGCCGGGTATGCACGGGTATCCTCTAAAAATTTCAGAAATGCTCGCGCAGTTGGCCGCGGTAAGATATGTTGAGCGGGTGGCTTTATTTTCTCCCCCTGAGGTAAATAAGGCAAAAAAAGCAATAAGATTGGCATTTCAGAATCAGATAGATAATTTAGGATTTTCACTGATTGAAGTCCTTTCTCCCTGCCCTACTTATTGGGGGATGCCTCCTAAAAAGGCGCTGGATTGGACAAGAGAGGTAATGGCAAAGGAATTTACTTTAGGAAGAATAAAATAATTATGGTTGAAAGAATTATAATAGCCGGAGAGGGCGGACAGGGAATTATGCTTTTGGGCAAGGTGCTTGCTGAAGCCGCCTTACGTGAAGATAAATATACCACCTGGATTCCTTCATACGGAGCAGAAGTGCGCGGAGGCGCAGCTTACTGCATGGTGATTATTTCCGACAGCGAAATCAGCTCTCCCTATATTGATAAGGCCGATTCCCTTATTGTAATGAACAACCCTTCATTTGAAAAGTTTAAATCCAGATTGAAGGATAAAGGCCTGTTAATTGTAAACACTACGCTGGTGAATAAGGCGATTGAGGGAAAAAATATCAATATCTGCAAGGCCCCTTTTACTTACCTGGCTATGAAGCTAGGTAATCTCAAGGTTGCCAATATGATTGCCTTGGGATGTTATTTGGCCCAAAAAAATATTTTAAATAAAAATACGGTCTTAGCGGCGATAAAAGCAATTGCCCCTGCCCATAAAAAAAACCTGGTTGGTATTAATATAAAGGCGTTTGAGGAGGGATTCAGAATAAAGTGATAAGAGTCAGGTTTGCCCCCAGCCCCACAGGTTATTTACACATAGGCGGCGCGCGCACGGCCTTGTTTAACTGGCTATATGCACGGGCAAAGTCCGGAAAATTTATTTTAAGAATAGAAGATACAGACCGCCAGCGTTCAAAAAAGGAATTTGTAGATGAGATTTTGGATAGTTTAAATTGGCTTGGTTTTAAATGGGATGAGATTTATTACCAGAGCCAGAGGATGGCAATTTATAAAGAACGAGCCCTGCGGCTGTTAAAGGAAAACAAGGCCTACATTGAAAAAAGCCAAGATAAGGGTGAAGCGATTATATATAAAATAAGCCCGCGTACAATAAAAATCAATGATTTAATCCGCGGCGAAATCGAGTTTGATACTTCTGTTATTAAAGACCAGGTATTAATTAAATCCGACGGAACGCCTACTTATAATTTTGCCTGCGTAGTAGATGATGCGGATTTAAATATTACTCACGTTATCAGGGGGGATGACCACATATCTAATACTCCCAAACAGGTTCTTCTCTACGAGGCCTTAGGTTTTAAAATCCCGGAGTTTGCGCATCTGCCTTTGATTCTGGGCGAAAGCGGACGGCTCTCTAAGCGCACCGGAGCAGTTGCTATTTCTGATTACCGTAAGTCCGGTTATTTACCGCAGGCCCTGGTAAACTACTTATTATTATTAAGCTGGTCTCCCGGAGACGACCGGGAAGTTATAGATATTGAAGAGGCGGTAAAGCTGTTTGACATAAAAAACGTTAATAAAACCGCAGCGAGCTTTGACAAGAAAAAGTTAAAATGGATGAATAACCAGTACATAAAAAAAGAAGACCCTAAAAAATTAATGGAATTATTAGTTCCCCTATTGGCAGAAAAGGGTTTTATTGATAAAGATAATTTTGATAGCAATTACCTTATTTCTTTGATAAAATTATTTCAGGAGCGTCTTTCTGTTTTAGAGGACTTCCCGGATTGGGCGGATTTTTTCTTTGTCAAAGATTTAAAAATAGACCCTGCGGCAGAAAAAAAGTTTCTAAGCGGTGATTTATCGCGCGAGTTCCAACTTTTTGTTGAAAGATTAGAATCCCTGGAG